>JACDHC010000039.1:5487-13236 GCA_013821245.1 Candidatus Nitrosopumilus sp. | reverse complement strand
GGGCAAGAGACTCATTGAACGAATGAACCAAGCAACGAATGGGAAACAAAATGGATTTGCTAAAAATAGCAAATCACAATTTTGCAACCTAAATACCTCCGTATCAGACACACCCTATTAATAGCAATCACAAATTTTATAAAGATCGTAAAGAACAACAATGAGGATAATAGAGGGCCGGTGGTCTAGCTTGGTTAAGATACCGCCTTGACGTGGCGGGGTTCGTTGGTTCGAATCCGACTCGGCCCATGTCAAATCTACATCTTTTTATTGGCCCAAACTATATTAAAGTAGTAACAAATGTTGATTCTGGGCGAACAAAGATCAGATGCAGATTTGGGGGACACTGATCCTATCGCGAATTTCCTTTTTGCGTTAAAGGCCTCTGAGACAAAGAGACAATTTTCTAAAATACCAGAAGTTTTCCTAAACTTGTGCCTTGGGACGCCCACCATCACTTATAGAAGTTGTGGATAGTAACCCAATTGGTTGGGTAAACAAAAACAATCCGCCGGCAAATAAGCCAAAGTTTGATGGGGAATATCGTCATTGAAGTATATGGTGGATTACACATTGAAATTTTACAATGTTATCTTTACATTGTAAATTACAGTGATCGTTATACAGTATTATAACAACCTAATTTGTTAAAACTAAAATTAAGGGAATAGGCTTTATGGTGTTTTTTTTATAACATAACCAAGCGTCCCATATATATCAGACTATCCATATTTTTTAAATGAATATAAATGGTGCAATATTGCCAATAGGAATTGGTAAACAATTACAAAAATATACAAAACTAATTGGAGGTGGATGCCAACGATAAAACATAATCGCTTATCATTCGCATCTATTGTTTTAATGTTAATCTTTGCTATGCCTGGTATGACTGATCTTTTTACCAAGGTTTATGCTACATCGTCTATTTCTGACATACTTGATAGTTTGCTTGATGCACTTCCTTTTTTTGGCGATGCTGATCCTTTGCCAAACCAACCCTCATCATCCTCTTCTCCATCATCGCCTCCCCAATCACCCCGCGCTCCATCACTAACTGCCGACTCCCCTGCTGGGTGTAGCCAGTCCAAGATAAGCAGTATTAAGGCAAGTGGTTATGATGGTGATAATGTTCCGAAAAATACTGTTGACAAAAACTACAACACCAGGTGGGCAGACAATGGCATAGGCTCCTTTATTCAGTATAAACTTGAATCCAGTGACATAATATGCCGTATTGATATTGCCTGGCACAAGGGTGATGTTAGGACAAGCGATTTTACTGTATCTGTCTCTAAAGATGGCTCTAAATTTGTAAAAGTCCTTTCATCCGAAAGCAGTGGAGAGACTATCTACCTAGAGCGTTATATTATTCCAGATTCTGCACTTGCCGCCAAATATGTAAGAATAACTGTTAACGGAAACACTGAAAATGATTGGGCTTCCATAACTGAGGTTCGGATACTCTCACAATCATCACCCCCTTCAGGTAACCATACACTTGTCTATGATCTCACAAGTTCAGAAACCAGAACAATATTGCCAATTCAAATGAAGCTCCCAGATGGCACGTGGAGCCAACCGGTAAAATACAATTTTGACACTGGTGCGTCATTGCCAACAGACGTGGCGCCTGAGTTCCTATCTGCGTTTGGTTACGGACCTGATGGGGTGGGAAGTGATCCATCCAAGAGAATAACGCTACCAGGAAAAATCAAAATTGTAGGACTGGATGGAGAGTTTGACCTGCCAGTTATGGTACAAGACAAAGCACATTACGATTTGTTCAGAGACCAACCACCGCCAATAAGATACCCTCTTCTGAGAGTCGCAGACATCTTAACAGAAGTATCAATGGTATTTACCAATGAAGAGACCACCATCAGGTTAAGGGATGTTCCAATACCCGAGTTGGCAGACATAAGCAAACTGATATCCTTGCCAGACCTTCAGCGGAGGGATGGTACTCCAACAAGTGGTTATCAGTGGATGCGTGTAGATTTCATAAACCCCTCTACCGGTGGGGCAATTGAAGATTGGTTTGGACTTAACACAGGCGATGACAAGTTGGTGCTAAAAAAACAATCGGTTGCAGATGTGCTCCAACTCCCGCTAACAAGGACAAGTAGCTGCAACTATGACAGCGAGAGTACTATTGTTTTCAAAGAAGCAAGCAAGCCAGCAAAGCTGGATTCTGCACCGGTTCAAGTAAGGGAAGAAACTTGTCAGTTTGCGCGTGGTGGTGAGCCCCGAAATTTTGGCGGGGGACCTGCGTTTCTGTCCGAGTACACACTGATACTGTGGGATATGCACAGGGCATTATTGCCAGTGTGAGTATCCCTGCTCACATTGTATAAGCTTATTCATCTGCTGTTACTATAAAGTGGTAGTAATTACAATAGTCTTGACCATCATAACAATATTTTTAAGATATTGAGCAATTCAATAGATCTCTTGCATAATTAGTAACTATGAACACCATTCCATAGATTTTGTGTTGGTTCTAGTTAGGATGTCATTATCCTATAGTTTATCAAGCCTGAAACTATATCTGATACCTTATCATATTTACTCAATTTGTTTCTAAATACATCATTCATTATCCTGAACTTTTTCAATCGACAAATCATGTGCTCTATCACCATTCTTATTTTAGAATGATTTTTGTTGTTCTATTTCTTGTTGTGATAGTTCCCGGTTTCTCTTCTTTTTACTAGGTAAAGATGATTTTTGTTCTGGAAAATCCTTTTCTATACCAAGATATCCAAGATCAAACACATTAACAACTTCTTTTGGAGTTCCAGGATGATTCTTTTTGTAGATGTCATAGTCATGCCTTTTTCCTTTCTTATAATTTGATTTATAGACGATAATACCATGATTGTTAGTCATAAATTGCGTCTTTACTGTATGCCTTTTCTTTTTGCCTGAATAAAACAACTTCCTTTTTCTTTTATTATCTATAGGTCTTGGTATTGACTGTTCTGTAGAATCTATGAAAGACAGAAAGCCTGGAAAATATGCTTCCACTTCGTCAGGTGTTTGCAGCCTTTTTGTAATGTTGTATATCTTTTGAGGGATGGGTATGCATTTTCTAACTAACCTTTCAATCTTTTGGATATCCCTGCAGATGTTACTTTGATCCAAATCAAAGAGAAAGCCAGCTAATGTGTAAGTGATATAAAGACGATAATACACCAAAAGCATTAGAAATCTGTCTTTAACATCCAGTTTGAAACGCCTTCCTGCACCAATAGATCGCTCCCTGTCTTTTCTTTTTGATAAACGCTTACTCTCATGTTTATGATATCTTTTTGTTATTTCTTTATCATAAATATCATTGAACTCTACTATTGTGAGTCCTGTGAAGGATTTAAAGAGCAACGGCTTTTTGGATAACCTGTCATATGAAATCAATGAAAAAACAGATTGATGAGCAACCAAAGATCATAAAGCTGTTTTCAATTAATTATGCAAGAGATCTATTATTTAACCCAATATCCTAACTGTTGGATATCAAAACTTGGTCTATTCAATATTTGAGAGTGGCTCTAACACTCTAACGCACTCCATCCTGGTGTTGCCCCCGCTTAGATAACAATTGGGCAAATTGTCATCCGAGTTGTATAAATATATCTGCCCACCTTAACATCAATACCGCTAGCGCAAATCCAAACAAGGACCAATTGTCAGACGATGGTAAAGGTTGCCATAGTAAAAGAGATCATTATAACATAATCCAAATTTCTTATTCTATAGATGGTCAAGCACTAAATCTACTGTGTTGGCATCATTGTATAGTTTATGGTATTGCTTATAGTGAACGCAATGATTCCCATGGTTGCGGCCAAGTTTATGCATTAACAATATCCCATAAATAAGGATAAAAACACTTACCAAACGCAACTCAATGGCACTAAGCCAGCAATATCGATTGAAGATAAAAAGCATCGGATTGACATAACTATTATTATAGTGCTGAAGTCTCCAAGAAAAAATATGGACACGCCCTTGTCTGTTCTTGATTTGGTAATGGTAAATGTCGATGGCTCCCCCCGCCAGTCAATGCAAAACAGTTTGGATTTGGCCAAGCATGCGGAGCGGTTGGGATACAAACGATACTGGTTGGCAGAACACCACAACACCAAAGGCATAGCAAGCACTGCCACCTCTGTTCTTATAGGGTTTATTGCCGCAGGCACCTCCACCATAAGGGTAGGCTCCGGGGGTGTCATGCTGCCTAACCATAGCCCGCTGGTAATAGCGGAACAGTTTGGAACCTTGGAATCTCTCTATCCCGGAAGGATTGACCTTGGGGTAGGCCGTGCTCCGGGTACCGACATGGTGACTGCCATGGCTTTAAGGCGAAACCTAAATGGTTTGGAAGAAGATTTTCCCAATGGTGTGATAGAGTTACAAAACTATTTTGACAATCCAAAACCCGAAACCCAGGTAAAGGCAACACCAGGCGAGGGGCTTAAAGTTCCCATCTGGTTGTTGGGCTCCAGCACATTTAGCGCCCAACTGGCCGCAATGTTGGGCTTGCCGTTTGCCTTTGCAAGCCATTTTGCCCCTTCTTACTTGGATGCGGCTATTCGGATTTATAGGGATAGATTCCAGCCCTCAGAAACCCTAAAGGAGCCTTATGTCATAACGGCTGTCAATATAATCGCAGCAGACACAGACAAAGAAGCCCTTCGTTTGTTCACATCGCTACAGCTAAGGGCACTTGAAATGATTAGGGGAATACATGGGCCATTGCAGCCTCCGGTAAACAGATTTGATACAATATGTATCAAACCGGAGAAGTACGCAGTGGACCAAAGGCTCAAGTACTCTTTTGTTGGTGGTCCTGCCACCGTCAAAAAGGACATGAAGTCTTTTTTGGGCAAAACCCAAGTGGATGAAATTATGGCTGTTTCCCATATATATGACCACAAGGCAAGGCTGCGCTCCTATGAGATTTTATCTTCCCTTTGATAGGGCATGAATAACAAAATCATCATGGATCCTAATCACTTACATAATCTGCATGGGGACAACCTCTCATGTTTTCCATAAGCATTATTTAGGCACACCAAATCATCGGCACACTCATACCAAAATCCAATTTTATGGAATCTAATGGTTTTAAATTCCATAAAATACCAATACTTATATAGTGTGTATACTAATATACATTATGACATTTAAATCTGAAAATTCAACAACTTCAACAAGCAAAAACAGCAACAAAGATGCAGACTTCTCAAAATACACCTATGAAACTAATACCAATTCAAACAATCAAAATAATCAAAACCAAAAGGATTTCAATGAATCAATAAACAGGTCACTTGACCAAACCAAGGACAACATCAACAGGTCAATAGACGAGTCAAGAAACCAAATCCCACGTTACAACAACATCGTTAACAGTTACCAAGAGCAATCACTGCAAACAGCCAAAGAGATTTCAGAGGAATACATAGAGTCTCAAAAAGCAGTGATAAGCTCACTCCAGTCAGCATGGAGACCATACAGCGAAAGCTATACCAGCTTGGTCACAAACTTTGCTGCATCTCCAGACTCAATGACAAAGGCATATTCCCAATTTGTAAGGAACTTTGCAGACAACGCAGTTTCAGCAATAAGGCTGACAAACAACATCATCTTCTCAAACCTTGACTCGATGAAATCAACAATACAACAGGCACGAGACAATGCAAAACACCTTTCAAACCTTAACGTAAATGCAGCAAGAACCTTTGAAAACAACTCAGGACAAATGGCATCAGCGGTTTCAGAAGCTAACTCAAACAACAATCAAAACAGCAATTCTGCAGACAACAAAACCACACACTCCAACACCACAACAACAACCGCAACAACAAAAAAGCAATAAAAATCGATAACACCTTCTGATCTTCTTTTTAGAAGATGAAGTTTAAAATATCATATTGTATCAAATAGAAACAATTCTAAGAGAACAGTGTAACCCGATATTTTATTTTTTTATCATATAAATACGGATTCCCAGATTTTTTGTGTTGTTCTATGACGTTCTCTAACCACCATTCTAAATCCGTTGAGGACAGTTAGTAGTCATTGCAGCAGTTGCAAATTCTCCCCGCAATTAACTATTCTTTCTTATCAGCTGTAAGATATAATATATTTACAAAGTTTAGTTCCCATAATGCTTAAGGCGGACATACCAGTGAGTTCAGACTAACCTTTTTGCCATTAATCGGGTGATCCGGGACAATTGGTTTGCCTATGTTAAAAAAGGCATAAAAGATCAAATGTGTACCTAAATATTTCCACCAAGCCACACGCACACATTGTTTATGATTTGAAGGCACTGCTAAACTTTTAATTAATATTCGATTTTATTATAATCTCTAGAGGGGCTTTATACCTAAACGGGAATGTTAAACCTAACTGTTTCGGGCCCTTTTGCTGGACTATTTGTTCCCTCCTTTACCTCTCCAATACTTTTCATGCCATAACTTAGGCTCACCGTAAAGCCCTTGCCAACTGGAACATCATTTGAGTTAAACTCAAAGGTTTTAGTCACCGTTGTTTTCGCTGGAAAGTCCATACTCGAAAACTTGGATATGGCAGGGTCATCTAGTTTGACAGAAATTGAACCATATGTATCGGTGACCGCATCATTTGTAACTTGAACATTGATTGCAAATTTGTCCAGAGAGCCCAAACTAAACTCTATTACTTCAGGGGCATTTGATGGGCCATTCACACCTTTTACGCCATGTTCTGTTTGGGTTGTACCGTCCCTGGAGATTAATGTGACCGTAAAGCCCTTGCCAACTGGAACATCATTTGAGTTAAACTCAAAGGTTTTAGTCACCGTTGTTTTCGCTGGAAATGGTCCGTCCAAACTCTTGTAGATATTAGTGCCGTCTATGCCAACATCAACATATCCGCTTTCATCAGATGCTGCATTGTTTGTAACAAGAACATTCAGTTTGAATTTGGAGTCACTATCTGTGGCGGCAGGGCCAAGATAAATTTGCAGTACCTCAGGTGTATTTACGGGGCCATTTACACCATCTGCGCTTTCATCGAAATCATCACCGTATACGATCTCTGCGCTAAAGCCCTTGCCAACTGGAACATCATTTGAGTTAAACTCAAAGGTTTTAGTCACGGTCTCGCCAGCCGGAAATGTAATACCATGCATTGAATTGGATATGTCAGAGTCACCTATTCCAACATAAATTCCACCGCTTTCATCGGTGGCTAAATTGTTTGTAACTTTGACATTTAGGATGAACTTGCCTGACGCTTTTTCTCTGTTTTGGTCAGAGGCATGAGAACATGAACCAAAACCTGCGTCATATCCACTCATGAAGTCATCTGTATGATCAGACGGCCCCTTTCCGGGCTCGTTTATGTATCTGGATGAAGGATCAGACATTCCCGCATCGCTGCACCCATGGTCATAGCCTGAGTCATAAGGGCTTGCAGCATAAACTTGGGCAGAATATAATGGGGACAAAACCGTTAAAGCACAGATAACAAAAAATACCGATCTGGGTAATTTATCCTTAAAATTGAGCATGTCAGGCAACTATATAGTTTTGCAGATCTTGCATATATGCCTTGATTAACTTTGGTTACTGATAACGATAAGACCCATTTTCACAGTATGCTATTGTCATTGGTTTTTATCTTCAGTGGCTAAGGCATATGGAGGGGGATCGCAGTTTCCCAACCAACATAAATCATAATTACAGCGATCCACTA
>JACDHC010000039.1:0-5477 GCA_013821245.1 Candidatus Nitrosopumilus sp. | reverse complement strand
CTATCTGTAGGAGATGGCAACTGTAAGCCACAATCCATGATAATGATAATGCAAATTGATCATAATAGAACCCCATGTGAAAGATAAGTATTCAAGTCTTACTTACTCACTTACTCGCTTTAATTATTGGTCTGTTTTGACATCTTACCATCTAAGACAGCAAGAACACAGATTGATAAAATAGTTTTCTCTTTTTCCGTTGTCTGGATTTGTTTATTGTTGGTGATGATGATAAATTTTTATTTCATCCCTAGCAAAATCCCCAAACTTTCTTTTTATTTCCTCCCTCATTCCCTCAGGAACCTCATAGTATACAATTAATTTTATGGAATCATTTGCGAGAATATGGGACTGAGAGCCATGAGTTTTGCCATTGTACTCTTTTATCAAATCAGCTAATACCTCATATTGTTCTCTTATTGTGTCAGTTGATGAGCCCTGCAGTATTTCCAATGAATTGTCCATCGGTTGTTTGTTGTTAACCTTTGGAGCCCATGGTTTTCTGTAATTGTAGTTGTTGTTATAGTTACTTCCAGGGTTGTTATTGTAATGTTTTGTCTTTGGTCCGGTGTTATCATTGTTATTATTATTATTGTTGGTTTGTGCTGCTACAGGTTTGTTATTATTATTTCTTGACCTGTTGGGACAAATGTGTTTCTTCTTTGTTGATACTTCCCAATACTCACTAGCTAAGGCATTCCAGTATATCTTGGTGTTACAGGCATAAACACAATCTTTGGGATTAATGTTAGTGGCATTAGGAGAACTCATCACGTGTTATAGATTCACTTTTGACAATATAAATTATTTTTACTAACATTCAGTTATCTAGAGATGGACCAAGGCATGTGGAGAAAATGCAATTGTGCAAGTATTGATGACTAAAAATCAAATTGGGTTAAGACAGGACGTGGCTTAATCACCATCACCAACACCATCACCATCACCAACACCATCACCATCACCAACACCAACACCAACACCAACACCACCATCAGAACCGGCCAATATCGGATACTATGTTATATGTTTTAACGCACCAAATACCTCTTACATGCTTTATTTTACGTATAGTACAAACACCCGATGTTAGGGTCCAAGGCACATTATCTACTTTTCAATTAAATGCAAGTTTTACAACTAACTGTCATTCCAATCTCACAATGGTTTTATGAGTTATGTCATTGTTTATAGAACAGGTTATACAATACAACCACATATGAAATGTCCATGTTGTGGTGGTGGGATGCGTGTAGAAAAAGAGACAGAAAAGATAATGACCCTCAAATGCGAGGAGTGCGGGTTAAGCGACAGTAAACTAAAACCATAGGTATTGGAAGAGGAGTTCATTATGCAAATCATCCCACATCAAATAACCAAGTGGCTATAGGCAACTAGGGAAAGTGAGGGTGAAGGAGGGACAATATCCATTAGGAGTATATATATATGGATAACAATGATAATGACTAGTCCGTTATCCAAATCCCATGGTTTTTATTTAGCAAAGCATATTGCTGAGGGGTCATCTTTTTTATATCTTCCATTTTATACGCATATACAGATGAAAATGGAAAAGGGAATTGTTTTTCCAGTATTTCATCATATGCAATCAATTCATTTTCAAGCCCCTCTATAAAAAATGCAGTGACATCAATAAATGAGCGAAGCCCCTTTTTACCCCTTTTTGAAGCATTTGAAAAGGTCAACTCCCATTTTTTTAAAATTCTATAAGTATTAAAATCATCATCAGGGTAATACCATTCTTTTGGTGTTGTAATTAAAATGTCATCTTTTATGCCCTCCAATTCTTCTGTATCGCCAATATTCCATTCTTTGGCAATTCTATTAAAAATTTCATCTTTAGATAAAGACTCCATCATTATAAACAGAAATTCATTATTATCAAAACCGGCTTTAAGAAAAGAAAAGCAATCACGCAATTTAGCTTCTTGGTTAGAATATACCACAAACACATGATCCCCCATTTCCAAAGAGCTAAGAAAATTCATTTTTCTAATTCATCAGTCTGTTGAGTATTATAGAAAATGTGGTATTAAAATATTAGAAACCACACCAAGAGGATGACGGTGATACCTAGGGTAATAATAGCGGAAGCGATAATGAAAATATTCCCGACAGGGCAGGCCAACTACCCATGGCTCGAAATATGGGGTTTTGATTTGACATCACCAACTATTGCAAAAGATATTGGTCTGCCTGAAGGCTTTGAAGGTGTAGTAAACCATTTCTTTTTAGTTTTCACATTATTGGGCGACTTTCTCTAACTGCGTTAGAACAGGGACATGCGCAATTTTCAACCAATTGCAGGTCATGATGGATACCTCTTTGACAGTTTTCGCATATCGGAGGTTGTGACAATAGATAATAGTGTGAATTTTAAGATATTAAAGTTTCCTATGCCATAGAAAACAATTGCAGTTGCACAATATTGCCTTATTACACTTTAATTCGGTGGTGGTCGCGACAGGGATAGTTTAAGTCGGCCCATTACCGAAATGGCAACATTGCCTGTGACAGGCATCCTTTAGTGTAGAGTCTTCAAACAAGTATCCAAAATCAATAAAGTGTTATCATCCCAGCACCCATTGGGCTAACGAATCATATTCTTGACTGCTGAAGCAACATCTTTCATATTTGCAATTATGCCAATCATTTTGAAAAAGACCTTCCTTCTGACATTTCCAATGCACAAAACCCCTTATTTTGCCAACCAATAGATACACGAATAAAACAAAGATCAACATCAATACAGAATACAAAATCCCTTTTACTGGCTTGCCATTTCTTCGTTGTTTTAAGATTTACCATCCAGGTTGTGGCGGTTCTTTGGTTTTCGAAGAATGATATTAGGGTATTGCAGAATACGAATGATGAAAACATTGCCTATTTATCGTATTGCAGCATCAACTAACACCCGTTTTAACAATCATGAACTGAATGATTTGTCAAAAAGATTATTTGAAATAGGTAACTATTCTCTGCAGGAGATCAATGGACGTAGGTTGCTCAAATCTTCAAACCACATAATAGATGTTGATAACAAAAATGGAGCAATATGGGCAGCAGATCAAACGGATCTGTGGAATCCAAAATTATACCCACACCTTCCGAATAAACAAAACACAAGTAAAATAGCAGACGAGTTTATAATAAAAAACAACCTTCTTCCCCATGTAGAGGAAGATGACGACAACAACCTTTTTGCGATAGAGATGCTAGAGCCTGCGCCTAGTTATATATCCACCATGAGCAGAATTAATGGCGAAAGAGAAGATCGCCATCTTGATTACAGAGTACAATACTCCTTTCAAATTATATTAGATAATGACCCAGAAAGCGAAAACGGCACGGTCACAGATATAGCCGTTCCCATCATTGGTGAAGGCGCAAAGCTGGGTGTAACAATAGGGGACGGAGGGAAAATAATAGCATTCAATAGATCTTGGCAACCGTTGGAATCCCTAGAGACCAATGCAGGGTATGTTCCACGGAAAATAGCTGACAGCTATTTCAGAAAACTTACAGAAAAATTAAACATAGAGACGTTTGATGCAACATTGGCATACACTTTTACCCAATCCCCCCCAAACAAACAGCAACAACAGTATCTTTATCCGGTATGGACTTATCGCAGTATTTGTAATACCGAAAACCACAAATTTCCATTAAGGATTATAACCATTCCTGCAACAGGGTTTGGTCCAACTCCTCGAAACTATGAGCCTCAATTCACAAGATCAAAGCAACACACACAACCGAATTGGAATTGGAAAACCGGAAAAAGAAGGGGATTAATTTCAATTAACCCTTACGAAGCTAGCACATCCTGGATAGGCCAAATTGGTGGTCTTGATGGAAGCAGAAACAACGCTCAGGGATTTATAGATGGCTTGAAAAATGCAGGATGGAACATAAACTTCAACTGGGGAGATTGTAATGCATGGGAAACCGATTGGGCTGGAATTGACGATAATTATATTGATGCATCAGACTTTGTGTTTTACACTGGCCATGGCGGTGTTGATGGGTGGCAACTTTTCAATGCAAATGATTGCAGTCCAAGATATTTGACACCAGGGACAACTGGGAACTCCCCTGGCATGCGTAATGATAGATGGGGGCAACAAGATTTGGAATGGATTGTTATAGCTGCCAGCGGTCCGTTGGAAGACGATATCTTGTCAAATAATGGAGGAAATGCGCTAAACCGATGGGATGGAATATTTGACGGTTTGCATACATTGATGGGATATGGTGCGGCTACTTTTGACACGGAATATGAAGGACAAAGGATTGTTCAGTATGCGCGTGAGGGTCAAACTCTAATTAATGCATGGTTTCGTGCGGCGCAGGAGATCCAGCCGTCCAATAATGGATGCGAGGCTCCTTATGGTCCTACCGTTTATGCTGGGGCACTGTGGGTGGGAAATGAGGGGCAACCAGATCCTTTTAATGATCATCTATGGGGGTATGGGTCAGTGGCAGCAGATCCCATCGATCCGAATTATATTAGTTGCATGTGGGTTCCATGCTGATATCTTCCCCTTATCTTTTTTCTGTACATCAGTGCCCTTTAGCGCATTATGCGGGGCAGGATGATTAAGGAGCATAACGATTTCAAACACAATTGGGCTCCTCATTAATAAAATAAAGCCAATCTTGGGCCCATAAGGCATTGCAAGCTTTCTGTATATACACCATCACCTTTAGCATCATCAATCTACAAATCCATAGGAAATTTTTCAGAAATATGGGGATGCATCAACCCATTACGTATATGGATGTTTATGCCCTGATAAGCAAATGTGATCTCTTGTAACCCCATTTTATCAAAATATCCTAACAAGATGGAAAAATGACTAGCGAGTTAATTTTGCAATACAATATTTAGGATTAAATGTGTTTTTCATTTATTTCGGTATAGATTTTGACCTCCATTGGTCTGACCAATAAATTACCAACTCTTTGCCTGGTCTCATACAATTGAGGGCTTTCATAATGTTTATCAAATGTGTCTTTACTGGACCATACTTCATCAAACATGATTTCATTTGGATTTTCAGCAGAGGAGTTAAGTACATATGCAATATTACCCTCTTCCTTTCTAGAAGGTTCAACAATGGGAATAAGAATTTCTATTAATTCTTGTCTCTTTCCTTCTTTTGCTTCAAGAAATGCTAAGACACGCACAGGAGAGTTTTCTTGAAAAGAAGTACTGGATTTGGCATCATTGTTTTTCATTTCTCAATAAGACTATAAAAGTAAAATAAACCTTATGGTAGTTCTGTGGCACAACTTATTGCCCATTAACATACTGATCCCTAGGAAGCAAAAAAAACGGGATTTTTTGCGGGGTCAAACACAATCATAGCTGCAGCATCGCTGTTAGGCGACTCAGAAAAATGATTCAGAATCTGTAACAGTTACAACTTAATTTTACCATTATGATAGGCATA
>JACDHC010000195.1 GCA_013821245.1 Candidatus Nitrosopumilus sp. | reverse complement strand
GCTTCTCACCATCACTAAAGGTAATGGCGAATTGGATGAGGCAAATTCACAGTTTTAACTAAAGCATATTGCTTTAGAGTTGGTCACTTTTTGAAATTTTTTGTTATTTAAAAAATAATAAGATTTGTTTATTTAATTTATGCATATTATCATTAACTATATTTATTACCTAACTTGTAATTTGTGATATATAGCTATACACTTATTTACCTCTTTGATTGCCCCATAACAAAACCTGTAAACGTGTAGAAAAAGCAATGTTATTTTTCTTTGCGTAATTGATTATCCACCTACTTTTATCCAGCATACTTTCTTTGGTGGTTCCCTGTGGCATTAGTATAACTTGCCCTTTTGGCAAATCATATTTTTTTAGAATCTTTTCTAGTTCTACCAAATCTTCTAAATTATCTATAACAAACTTAAAAGATGCGTTTCGTAAATCTTTGTAAAACAGCAATGATTTTTCATAGATCTTATCCAAGTCTATGCCCTTTTGATCATTATGTGAATTGGATGTTTTGGGAGATACATTCCATTGATCTACCAAATCAATCATCTCTTTCTTTGGTATTACAGTTCCATTAGTTTCTATTTCAATAAAATAGGCATTTGATTTGTTTTCATTTTCTCCTGTCCTTTTGAGTAGGCTCAATAACGAAACCAAAATGGCCTGCTGTAAAAGTGGCTCCCCTCCTGTTATAACCACATGTTTTTTATCGGATAAAGATATTTTTTCTGCCATTTCACATATGCCTGTTTCTTTAATCTCTGTACTAATATCATAGTTTTCCCAATCCCAAGTATACTTTGTATCACACCAACTACATTTTAGATTACAAGTTGCAAGACGCAAAAAAACGCAAGGTGTACCTGCATATGGTCCTTCGCCTTGAATGGAGTCGAAAAACTCGCTTATTTTTAAAATCGGTTGGCCATCCATCACAATAAATAATTATAATGTCAGTCACTTGCATTTAAAAGCTTTTTAAAAATCAAATGTTGAATTTACAATAGGCGGCATATTGGTTTATGATACTTGCATAGGGAATTAAATATACTTGTATCTAGGGCAAATTACTTAAGTAATCTTATTGTAAATGGAATTACTCTGCATTCATGTCAATAAGGAAAGTTTGTTGTTCTTAATTTTTTAATGAAATTGGCCTGAAGTAACTGCCTGACAATGTAACAACCCTCTGATTTCAAATCCTGAAAAAGACATTGATTTCTTAGTAATAGATTTAGTAAGAATTTAAAGTCAAGCCATACAATACACTTTTTTATTATTGACCCTTTTGATGCATTAGTATCCGTCGGAGCGAAAAAACACAAGTAGGGTAAAATTTTGTTGAAAGGTGGGGTAGATACACCTGATGAACAGGATCTAACCCATATTATTTTGTATTACAAGTTTCGAGTTAAAGGTGTGGTTGTTTGATTCCTGAGGACCGTAATACCATAATATTATAAAAAACACAACTTAAGGATTTTTCTTTTACATTACCGGATTTTTGCATGTAGAACATTATGAATTTAGACAATAATTCGGAAAGCAATAATAATATATAGATAAAATAATTCCCAAAGTAAAAAAATGATTTTGTATTTTAAGAGCATGTTTTACCCCTGGAATAATGAAAAAAATTTGTTTACAACGCATTTACAAACCTTGTTGTAATTAAGACAAATCAACAACTTTCCCAAATTAAAAATGACAAATTTTATTTTGCAGATAATGAACCAATTGTCATTGATAATTCATAACAAAAAAAATACTATGACATATAATATTAAAATTTAAAACATAAGTTTTTTATTCATATAAGATAACCTATGTTCATGTCTGATGAAAAAGGTGTAACATTTAATACTCATTTTCGCCAAGTACCGGGTCTTGGGTTAGTGGCGGTTGTTCCAAAAGAATGGTTAAATAAAAAAGTAAAGTTTGAGTTTAATGAAAAAAGATACGAAACCAATGTCATTTATAGGGGCAAAAGATCCATTATTCGTTTGGACTATAGATCAGCAAATGGAGGGCCTGTTACTATTGAATTATTAAATTAAGTGATTACACAAATTTATAAATTCTGATAATATCTTGATGAACCATAACCCAGTAACCATTAAGGGTTGATATTGAATGCATGAAAGAATCAGTGTCCAATAAAGGTATATCATTAATATGACATCAAAAGATTGTTGGGATTGGTTTTTGTTTGCACGCCAAACAGGAAATGAAAAGAACTAACAGGTTTTAGATACGCTGTTTATTTAAAAAAAAGACTAAAATTATAAAGTATTTATCATTGCCTCATAGGTTTTATGATAAATCTTTCTATTGTTAAAAAGTGTGAATTCTCGTCTATTGGGAACTCATTAGTTGTCCTCGGAGTTCTCCATTTGGATTCTCTTGTGTGTGAATATTTGCATATATGCTTCCATTACCCATGGCAGTTGTTAAATCTGATACTGATTTGTCTTTTAATGGACCGACAAATTCATCCTCGCTTATGGTCTCATTCTCTGATACTTGGTCGACTGGTGCGTCAGGCCTAAATAAAGTGAATACTATCAATCCGTTTTCCCCTTTTTCACCTAAATGGAGGTGGCCATCTGTAACGCCCTTTATGTTGGTCACATTGACTAAGTAGTCAACACTATCACCTCCGTTAGAGGTCAATTGCACTGTACCGGTAGCATTTGAATTTGTGGGTGGAACTTCTTCTTGGCCCGTAAGGTTAGCCATAAATTTATTATTTTGGGCAAATACTGTTGCTTGGTTAAAATTGGTAAATGTGATGGTGGTTGCTGCAATTGCAACAATGATTACAACACCTAGTGTTATGTTTCTAATATTGTTCATTGAATAAATATCAATAACATAGTATATATTTGTGTTAGAATCCAAGATCCCGCGATATGGAATTGATATTTAATTATCTTCATAAAATCATTAGTAACCAATTACCAATATCATAACATTATCTAATCCTAAGACTACCCAAGCCAAAAAATAGTCATAAGGGCAAACATGCCTATTATTATAAACAATTGATCATTTTTTTTTGGACATACCAAAGAAAAAGCAAACTATAATAATTTTAAATGGCCTGTTAATCTATCCAATCTATTGGATGCGTCAGGTCCAAAACCGCAACATGTAAGGGTGTTTGACTCCACCTGTGTTTTGCCCGCATCCCTTATTGCAGTAGTCACGATTCCGTAACCCCTCGCTTTCTGTATCAAGTCAATCAATTCCCTTTCGGATTTTACTTTTAAAACTGCTTTTCTCTGATTTCCATAATTAATCCAATTATAGACTCCGTCAGTATTGTTATAAACAACTGTACTACAGGCATGACCTACCTGTGCGGCTATCTTGCCGCATCCCATGTCTAAATCTTTTCTGACCACAATGACAAACTTTGTCTCATCTTTTGAATCCATTAGAATATTAATCATTTTTCTTTATTAAGGGATAATATTATTTCGATTGTTGGTATTGTCTAATCCCAAACAAACATAATGAAAAACAAAACTTGTAAGGCATAGCATTTTATTTTTTTGTGAAAATTTAGGAAAATTTAATTGCATTTAAGGGTATGTTTTTAACATCCTAATGCAAAAGGTTCGCCGGTTTTTGATAATAAACGATTTAACCATATTTATCCTATTAATCTTGTTTTTTATAGGCTTCCTATCTTTTGATTATGAAGTCTTTGGCTTGGAGAATTCATTTATGCATATACCAAAGTTTTATAAAACTTATTTTGATGTGTTGCCTTGGACCATATTTTCATTGCTAGTGGTGGATCTCATTATAAAGTTTAAATTAGTTGATTGCGATCCGCGCTATTTCATAAAGAAATACTGGATAGACATTTTGTTGACCGTACTTATTCCTGTTCTGTTTCCATTAAAGTTCCTCAAACCCGCATCAAAAATATAC
>JACDHC010000038.1 GCA_013821245.1 Candidatus Nitrosopumilus sp. | reverse complement strand
TTAGCTTTAAGAATTGATCCTCATTTTATAGATGCAATAATTAAAAAAGGGTATTCACATTTCCATTTAAATCAATATAATCTAGCAATAACATTTTTTGATCAGGCCCTTGAAGTTAACATCAACCATCCTGAAGTCTGGAATTTAAAAGGTTTAGTATACTATAAATCAAAAAATTATGAAAAAGCTATAGACTGTTGTGAAAAGGCTATAGACCTGAATCCAAATGTAGCTATGGCATGGTATAATTATGCTTGTTATTTAACTTTGAGTGGAAAAATATCAGAAGGCATGGAAGCTTTAAAAAAATCTATAGAATTAGACATATCTAATGCAAAAAAAGCTGTTAGAGACAAAGACTTTATCAATGCTCACATGGAAGAAGACTATAAAAGAATTATAGAGGTCGTAATATTAGAATCCATAAGACAAGGAAATGATCATCTTGGAAAGATATTATGGGTCACAGGTTTGGATAGAGAAGAAATTCAAGATGCTACAACAAGATTAGTAAACAAGGGTTTGTTATTTAAAAATATAAAAAAAACTTTTACTGGAACAGACGAACAATATGAGCTCACACAAGAACTTGTTGAAAAAGTCGGAATAGAAAAAAGGTCATCAAGATCATTTGAAGGAAAAAAGGAAATATTTTTCTCCACTCAACAACTGAAAGATATAAGCAAAATTCTTAATGAGGCGTCAGAGCATTCTGAAAGAAATGAATTAAATTTATTATTAAGCAGCATAGATAAACTATTGAATCCGGTATTACACGGTACAGTAATTTTGGATAATTTCTTTGAGGAACATCGAGAACTAAGATTATTCAGTAGTAGACTGAAAGAAAAAGGTCAAGAATATCTCAATATACATAGAGAAGAAATATCAAAATTCATGTTTGAACTAGACAAAAAGATAAAGGGTCAACAATAAATATACATTTTACCTAAATTATTTTATAATTACTCTATTACTTTCAATTTTTAATTTTTTATTAATAAAAAGATTTATAGCTTCTTTGTATATTTTATGCTCTTCAATTAAAATACGCTGGGATAGAGTATATTCTGTATCAGTATCAAATACAGGAACACATTTTTGTAGGATTATTGGTCCAGTATCAACAGCATTTTCAACAAAATGTACGGTGCACCCAGAAATTTTTACACCTGCATCCACAGCTTGTTTTTGGGCATGCAAACCTTTGAATGACGGAAGCAAAGATGGATGTATATTTAAAATGACATGTTTATACATATCAACTATATATGAGCCCAGTATTTGCATGAAACCAGCTAAACATATTAAACCATTACTAGGATGGATATCATAAGATTTTAAAATATGTATGATTTTTTTATCAAAATCGTTAGTTGATAGTTTTTTATCTTTCGTAATTGATTCGGTGGAAATTCTATAACGATCTTTTGCAACCTGTAATCCAATAGATTCCTTTTTATTGGATATTACTAAAACTTTATCCACCTCCAAGATTTGTTTACTTGTAATAGCATCTAAAATAGCACCCATGTTGCTACCTTTACCTGAAATTAAAATTGCTAAATTTACCATATAAAGAAATATATTACTCAAAATTAATAGTTTGTTATATTCTTATCATATTCTAATAAACAAAAAAAGATATAGTAATCAATTTAGGTAAAAAACATCATATAGCAACTTTATTGATACTATAACCAAAACTATTGAGAAAATTTTTTGCAAGGAATCTGAATTGATTCTTGAAGATATTTTGGAACCGATTGAACCTCCTAATAGAGAACCAATTGCTAAAATAAAACCCATAAAATAATTTGGATGGCCATAATATATATATATAATCAAACCAGACAAAGATGTAAACAACAAGGCAAATTGAGAAGTTGCTGCAGCATTATTCATAGTAAAGTTATATAATATTATTAAAGATGGAACAAAAATGATTCCCCCTCCGATTCCAAAACAGCTCGATATTATTCCTGCAAAGAATGATAAAAAGACCAGCACAAATAACTTTAGATAACGTATATTGTTTTTATTGTTAGAAATATAATATTCAGTTGGTTTAAGGCCATTATTTTTCACTAATTTGGATTTAATTATTAAATACAATGATGTGAGGATTAAAATAAAAGCGAAATAAAATTTAAATTCCACTAATGAAAAAAGATTAGAAATTACAACACCCAAAAAAGTTCCAGGGATAGAAGAAAGTGAAATTATCAGTCCTGTTTTATTAGAGATTAACTTTTTCCGAAAATAATAAAAAGACGAAGATAAACTTGTGAAAAAAACAGAAATAAGGCTAGTAGAGGATATTTGTGATGGAGAATAATTCAAATGGCTTAAAAATGGCGAAATAATTACACCACCGCCTATACCCACTAAAGACCCAATTATCCCAGCAAGTATAGAGATAATTAAACTCAATAGTACTTCTATGACCATAGACAATCAACAGGTTTTTCTTATACTAGAATATATATTTAAAATCTAAAAGAAATAATTCTAAAAGATTAAAACTCTTTAGAGGATTTATTTGCCCAATAAAGAATTGCAATTGTACTTATTCCAGAGCCAATTATTCCAGCAATCAGAGACTCTAAAAGAAATTTAGAAAATAGATTTGGAACTAAAGAGTTAAAAAAATTAATTATAGTTGGTAAAATAATATATCCGGTTATTCCGCCCAGAAAGCCTATAATCCAAAAAATAAGAACTATTAGATATCTATTCATTACATAAATCCCGTTTTTTCAAGTATAGAATCTATCGAAGTCTGGAATAATTAAATTTTTTTAGAATAAAGACAGTAGTGAACGTCTGTAAATAAAGATATTAATATGATTTATGTCGTTCTTAATATGTGTGATGCGGATTGACAGCAACAAAGAAAGAATTAAAACAAAAGGAAAATTTAGAAAGATTAAACAATGCAACAACAACACTTGAGGCATTAACCAAAAATAGTAATATACAAAGAAACATTAGGAATATGATTAGAGAGGTTTTAATGATCTTAAAGGATGAAAAAGGAGGCAGTATTTCGGTTCGGGCGGCAAATGCAATAAGTATGTTAGACGGAGTAACTCAAAACCCTCAGATGCAATCACATATTAGAACTTCTCTTTGGCAAGTAGTTTCAGCTTTAGAAAGCATTAGAGAATAATAACAAACTACAAACATAAAAAGTAGTTAACTAGGAGGAAGAAGATTTATTTGGTTTTGGGGGAGGTGGGAGTTTTTCTAGTTTATGTTCAGGATTAGCCAAATAGTGCCTCGATGCACCTTCCCCACTTAGTATAATATTACAATTAATACATCTATATCTTATTGCCAAATCAGATCATTATTAAAACGTCGAACATATGAAAAAACCTATCGAAATTATCTCAATTTTATTATATCCCTATTATCAGGGACGCTTGACCTTATTTTTAATTTAGAATAAATTGAACTAGCAATATTTTCTGATTTTGATTTTTCCCCATGGTTCACTAAAACTCTTTTCGGTTTTATCTTGGAAATAAACGATAATATTTG
Organism: Candidatus Nitrosopumilus sp.; assembly: GCA_013821245.1. Lineage (GTDB taxonomy): Archaea > Thermoproteota > Nitrososphaeria > Nitrososphaerales > Nitrososphaeraceae > Nitrosocosmicus. Next base: position 9,801 of record JACDHC010000038.1, on the reverse strand, counting down.
GTTAAAATCACTATGGCCACTAAATCCATCGATTTTTTGTTTAGAGCATCTAACAGGAACTACTTTCATTTTTCCATTTTTATCAACCATACTAGCTTCAGATATAGTTCCATCAAGAACTCTCCTTCCCAATGTGCCATTAATTTGATAAGATACAAAAATTATTTTATTTTGTGCCTTCGGCGAAATCTCTTTGAAATATTCCACAGAGGGACCACCTTCTAACATTCCGGATGTAGCCATGATGATCGAAGGAGAGTCATCATTAAAAACTTCATCTCGTTTACTAAGACCGTTGATAACAGTAAAATACGATGATTGGAATGGATTTATGCCTTGAAAAACAGATTTTCTTACATCAAATCCTAAGTAATGAGCATATGACATATGAATAGCACTTGCCTCTGATATCATGCCCTCTATAAAAATTGGTGATTCTATTAGTCTGCCTTCTCGCATTTCTTTATCTAAAACTAGCATTATTTCTTGGGCCCTACCAACAGCTGGAACTGGAATTAACACTTTGCCACCCTGTTTAAGTGTTTGATTAATACTTTCCGTAAATGTGCTATAAACAGAATATTGATCTGGCATGACATCGGTACTTGCGCCATATGTACTCTCTGTAATAACAGTTTCAACTCTAGGGTAATGGGATATGGCGCTATCTAATAGCTGTGTTTTTGCATATTTATAATCTCCGGTGTATAAAATATTATGAGTACCTGCTATATTAATGTGGACAGTTGCACTCCCCATAATATGACCAGCATTGTTAAGGGTTATAGTAATATCGGGTGATATATCGGTGGGTTTGCCATAAGGTATTGGTATGCAATGCTTTATTGATTCGTTCACATCCCTAATTTCATATGGCAAATATGTACCATTGTTTTTACTTAGCTTTATAGAATCCATCTGTAAAAGCGCCATTAAAGGTAATGTAGGTTCAGTGCAATATATTGGCCCTTTATATCCAAATTTATAAAGAGTAGGTAAAAAGCCCTGATGATCTATATGGGCATGGCTAATAACTACTGCATCTAGTTCTTCCAAATTAAAATTGAACCAATCAATTCGAGGATATGCATTATAGCTTTGGTTTTCTCCAGGATTTATTCCACAGTCTAACATAATTTTACTTTCAGGTGTGACCACAACAAAACATGACCTTCCGACTTGTTTAACACCACCCAAACAATACAACATAACCTCTCTAAGATTATTATATTGATAATTAAATGGACCGCAGTTATTATAACTATGAATGCTTTCTACAGGATCCGATAATATTGAATTAAGTTGAGCACCATTTACAACATTCACATGATCGTCATGTTGGAGTAGGTTACTCGGAAGTAAATTGGGTCGAAATATTCTTTTTCCTAAACTTTGATAAAAATTCTGCCTTTCTTTTGAAGATGATTTTAAAGTAGAATGAATATTTTTTATGCTATTGGATGGAAAATGTGGAGAACGTCTTGTGTGCGTTATCCAACCGGTATTCTTAGCTATTTTTAAGAAAATATCAGAGGTTATTCCCTCAGGTTTATTAACTTCCAATACCACTTCACCCGTTGCCTCGTCACAAAAAATCACCGAGACGGATATTTCCTTGGGTAATATTTTAGTTATTTCTGCCCTAGTCTCATCTTCCGTAAGACGGATGGATGGATCAGTTCTTATTATAAATCTCTTTTTTAGTGATTTTGATAATGCAGATAGGTGAAGCGTTAATTCAGTCAATGAGAATTCAGGGTTTTTTGTATATAGCGCAATATTAGTGCCTTCAAATTTCGCAGAGGATATAAGGGCTTCTGAGGGTAATGATTTCATTATTTCTTTTTCTAGTTGTTCTTCAAAATCAATGGTAATTTTAGAGGAACCACCATATTCCTTTTTTCCAAAATTAACTTTAGAAACATTATCACCATGATTGATGCTTTTTTCTATATTTTCTGTGGTCAATTTATTATTAATTCCTTGATTTAATTAGTATCCTTATAAAATAAATACACAATTATATTAGTATTACATAATCTGAATATTTATGTTTTTAAAGAAATTTTGAAGGTAAATTTTTTATTTATTTTTTTGCTTGGATCTATTTTGAATTATTTTTTCAGCAACATTTTTCACAATTTTATTTTTAAAAAGGTTATTTTTAGTTATCATAACATATCCAGATTTAATATGAGGTCTTCGAGGAAATCTAGCACTGCTATTAATTTGATCATTTGGTACATCATACCCTAACGAAGCAACTGCTTCTATCAATTCAGAAAGCAAAGGATCATAGACTGCCAATGATTTTGGAATTTTTCTCCCCTTATTTCTAGATAGACCTTTATTATAATAATCTAGCCAAAGAATAATGCTATCATAATCCTTCATTATACATAATTGGTTATCATATAGTATTTTAAAAGTTATGATGTTTTTATTTTTTTTACTTTTTTTGTATAACAATTTTGCATTCACTAACAATTGGATTGTAAATTCTTAAATTATCACACATTTCTTTTATTCTCATCTCTGCATCATCAATGTTTGTTGCCAATATTTCTATTATTAAAGATTTAGCGGTTCTTACAGATATAATATCATGATAGTCTTCTTTCAGAATGAGATCATTTAGTATGGTTTCTCCTTCAGGATCATTCAAAAAGCTTTTATTTTCTATGCTAACATTAGCGACAAATATCATGTTTTTGCCATTATCGGAATTATACATATGCTGCTTAATAGTTCACAAACACTATAAATACAAAAGCTTTTAATTACAGAATCTAATTGATTATTGTTTTATGGTCATGTAGCTCAGCTTGGCAGAGCGAAGGTTTTGTAAACCTTAGGCCGCGGGTTCAAATCCCGTCATGACCTTAATTTATAAGAATTGCACAATAATTATTGATTAATCTGATAGCTTTATTTGACAGAACAAGATGTAAACCATTAGGTATAGACAACTGTCATGGAACTGTTAGGTGAGATTATGCATTTTTCTAAGAGTGGAAGGATAATTGTCAAAATGGACAAGTATAAGCCATCTATCAAACCGGGATTAAACGTGTCTGATAGCCAAGAAAAGAAATTAGGCAAGTTATCCGAGATTTTGGGTCCGATCAAATCCCCCTATGCCTCGGTAATACCATTCATTCAAAAAAGAAATAAATTAACAGGGACAAAAGTATACATTCAGGAACCTTTAAAGAAAAATTATAATTCAAAGGCATATAACTCAAAGTCAAAGATCAAAAGAAACAAAAAAAGCAGGTAAACTTTATGCAAAACAAATTAAATATAAATGATATCTGTCCTGAGTGCAATTCCAGCATCATACACGACAATATAAAAGGAGAATTCATTTGTAGTGTATGTGGATATGTAATTGAGGACCAAATGCAAGATTATGGAAATGACGTGCAAGCCAACAATATATACAATAAACTTAGCAACGCAAGAGCAAGCGGATACAACAGTATTTCATACCATGATTTTGGGCTTCATACAGAAATAGATTATCAAGGTAAAGACTACACAGGAAAAGGATTTGATGATCAAGCAAAGAAAACAGTAACCAACTTAAGGAAATGGAACACCATTATAAGAATTTCAAATTCGAAGGAAAGAAGATTATCAAATGTTTTAACTAAGATAAACGAAATTTGTTCTGTTGCATCATTTCCAAAAGTGGTTTGTGAAACTGCAGCATTGATGTATAGAATTTATGAAAATAAATACGATACAAAAGGAAAATCATCGATATGTATGGCAGCAGCTGCATTATATTATGCTTGTAAAACATGTTGCATATTAAGATCTTTAAGTGAAATTATAAAATTATGCAGTACAAGTGATGACTATAGTGAGAATTTAAAACTCGCCTCAAAATATTATAGATCAATGGTAATGATTTGCGAAGATGATGAATATATCATCTTATCACAAAATAACATTACAACGTCAAACGAAATTAATAACAAAGCTAAAATTATACCTACACATAACAGTAAGCAAAAATATAATTATGGAATATCCAATATTCAAACAATAAACATAAATCAATATATTTCAAAATTAGCCAATTTGTCAAAGTTTGATACCAAAATTGAAAGACTTGCTCTGAATATAGCAAAAAAAACACAAAACCATTTATTGTCCGATGGAAAATCTCCTAACGGAATTGCAGCAGCATATCTCTACATAGCATCAATATTGCTTGGAGTTAATATTTTACAAATAGACATTTCTAAACTTGCAGGGGTAACAGAAGTAACAATTAGAAACCGGTGTAAAGACATTTTAACTGGTTATAGAATCACTTTGAAGGTTAAACCTATTACCAATAATTTCACATAAATATATCACAATATTTTTAAAGATATAAATTATGAAATATTCATCTTATCGTAATGGGCGGTAATAAAAAGAAACCAACTCAATCTAATGCATCCAAATCCCAAGAGAATAAAAATACAAATAAAGAAGATACAAAAAAAACCACCACCTCTAAACCACACCAAAAACAAAAACTATCAGTTTTGATAGAAGAAAACTCAGGTATGAAAGCAATAGGTTCAATGAAAGCTATTACAGTTCAAGGGTTAGCGAGAAATTTAGGGGTAAAGATATCCGTAGCAAATAATTACATCAAAAACCTCGAAAATAAAAACATTATTAGAAATGTCGGAGGATTTAGTGGACATAAAATATATCAAAAGATAAAATAGATAACTAATACTAATTATCTTTTTTAATAGTAAGAACATCACCCGGTTTGGTTCTTAAAAGTTCATGAAAATTTTCATTCTTTATATGTCCTATATGGCTAAACTGTTGATTATGGTTATAGTCCTCAATAAAAATACAAATGCTATTTGATATCGGTGAAAAAGCTATATCGCCCTTTTTAAACTGTTTGAGGGGTTTTTCTGCTCCGATACCTAAATCCATCTTTATATAAAGATATTTATTTTGGAAATTGTTAATTAGTTGACTAATTGGTAAATTATTGGCTATCCTTTTTACAGTTAGAGGAGATAAATATCGGATCAACTCCCCATCTAATCTTATACTACTATTTAGCATTATTGAGATAGGTATCCTTGAAACATTGGTCATTCCGTTTGACACAAAGAGAGTATAAAAGTTTATAAATATGAACTTTCAGCAACATTTAATTATATATTTTAATGAATTTTGATAACAGTGGCTGTTAAAAGGACAAGAAAGAAAACAACAGTTAAAATTGATGAAAATGAAATAGAAGAAAAACAAAATTTGGAAAGCATAAGCAATGAGAATAATACGATTGAAGCCAAAAATGATGCTCCAAAAGAAAAAAGAGAATATGTAATATATGATGTTGAAACCGAATTTAAGCTAAAAGAAATATTTTCGAAAGACAACAAGATAATAATTGGTCCACCCAGATTAACAAGATTTGAAAAGGCACGAATAACAGGCGCTAGGTCATTGCAACTATCTTTAGGAGCGCCCACTTTAATTAAAATCCCATCAGAATTAACAGATACCATTATGATAGCCAAATACGAACTTGATAAAAAAACATTACCTATATCGATTAGAAGGATACTGCCAAATGGATTGTATCAAGATATCCCTATAGATTGGACCATTAAATAATAGGTGAAGTTTAGCTCTTATTGTTTTCTCAAAAACAAATCGGAACATATTAAAAGTTTTTTCAGCTAAAAACGATAAGAACTTTATAAAGATAAAATAATATATCTACCTTGATAGATAATCATTTTTTTAATTATTCATAGGCCATATTAATTAACTTAGTTATGTTAAAAAAACTTTACTAACCGTTTTTTAATTATAACTCACTAACAAGAATGTTACAAATAATCAGAAAAAATTGCACCTACATTGATACCATATTTTTCATTATATGCTAGACAATAATTATAATATTTTCAATATTAAAATATCACAGACAATACAGAAAAGAATTAAATAAATAAACATTATTTTTGCTTATAGGCTAAGATGTTTAATTTCTATACTCCAGACAAAGCAAATGAGTTTTTGCCCGAGATTAAAAGGAGATTTGATATGATTATAGGCTATAGAAATAAAATTTTAATAATTCAAAATGAAATAAATAATATTTTAAGCGACGATTATTCGTTTAAATTATTCTTTGAGAAGAAAAACCAACTAAATAAAATAATATCTTTATTATATAAACAAATAGAAGAGATAGAGGAATTAGGTATTTTAATTAAAAGTTTGGATGAGGGATTGATAGATTTTCCTTCCATAAGGTTTAACGAAGAGGTATGGCTGTGTTGGAAAATAGAGGAAGAAAAAATCAGGTTCTGGCATAGAAAAAACGAAGGATTTATAGGCAGAAAACCATTATCCAGTAAAGGTAATTATAATGAAGACAACCTAGAGGATTTAAGATAGATAGGGAGATCTTTTATTGAGTATTAAATTAAAAAAAATTTTGAATATGGAAAATGAGCCAAATTATAAAACTATAAATTCAGAATTAAATCCTTTTGAAATTTTTCAAAAACTTTCAAATTATTACGAGGATTTATTTATTTTGGAATCGTTAGAAGGACCTAAAGAATTAATAAAGTCATCAATTATTGGTTTTGGACCAAAATACAAGATAAAATGTCTCAAAAAAAAATTAGTGGTATTAGATAACGAAAAGAAAATTGAGGAAATACCAACTCTTGATCCCCTAAAAACGATTAACGAATTTTTTACATCGGTAAAAAATCAGGATTATAGGTATGTCGGTGGATTGGTAGGATACATAAATTATGAATCAATTAAATACTGGGAAAAAATCAAGGTTAAAGATAATAAACACTTTCCTCTTATGGAATTTGGATTATTTACGGACGGAATAATATTTGATCATGATAAAAGCAAATTAGAATACTTTTATTACAAAAAATCAAGATTACTTAATATAGAGAAAATTTTAAAAAAAACTCATGATAGGGGTAACAAAATTCAAGGTTTTACAATTAGCAATTTAAGAAGAAATATCGAGAAAAAAGAGTTTGAAAAAATGGTAAAACAAGTTAAAAAGTATCTCAACGATGGTGATATCTTCCAAACAGTTTTATCAAAAAAAATAGAGTTTAGTTGTAACGGTAATCCGCTGTTCTTATATCAAACTCTCCGAAAGGTTAACCCTTCACCATATATGTTCTATTTCAAATTGAATAAAAGGATTCTCATAGGCTCAAGTCCAGAGATGTTACTTCGAATTACAGATAAAAAAGTAGAAACTTATCCAATTGCCGGTTCACGACCTGTTTCTAAAGAGAAAAAAATTACTGAAAAATATAAAAATGAAATGTTAAATGATGAAAAAGAAATAGCAGAACACACAATGTTGGTAGATTTGGCAAGAAATGATTTAGGAAAAGTTTGCAAATTTGGAACGGTAAATACAGACGAACTTATGAGTGTCAAACAATTTAGTCATATTCAACACATTGTTTCACATATTACAGGAGAATTAGACAACAAATACAGTGTATTCGATGCATTCAAATCAGTTTTTCCTGCAGGAACTGTTTCAGGAGCTCCAAAAGTCAGATCCATGGAGATAATTAACGAATTGGAAAAAGAAAGCAGAGGGCCATATGCAGGTGCAATCGGATATTTTTCTTTTAATAACTCATGTGATTTTGCCATCACCATCAGATCAATTTTCATTAACAGAAATAAAGGATATAATCAGTCAGGGGCAGGAATAGTAATAGATTCGATTCCTGAAAACGAATATAAAGAAACCGAAGACAAATCAAATGCAATATTATTGTCTCTTAATGTTTTTGAAAATCAACTAAAATAATAAGCTAAAGTAATCGGTATTAGAAATTAACAAATATAAAAATATTTATTACCATCATAAATCGATTGGCGGCACCGCAAATTTATTTGATTTTTCAGAGTGATATTTTATTATCATAGATGGATCTTTCTGTCTTCCGGTTAATACGCCGACAACAATATCGTCTTTTTGTATAATATCTTTTTTTCTTAATTTCATAATTCCAGCTGGTACGGACCCCGATGCCATCTCACAATCAAACCCGTTTAATCCAACTGAAGACATACCATCCATCATATCTTCATCTGCTACTTGTTCTACTATGCCATTTGTAAATTCAATGGTTCTCAATGCCTTTATTATATTTGCAGGTTTCCCGATTTGTATGGCAGTAGCTGAAGTTTTAGGAACATGTTTATCTTTTGCCTGCTTTTCATAATATCTATCAATTAAAAGGGTATCAGGTAATCCACTATTCCATTGCAGTTTTGTAGACTCAAAGAAACCATTTACCAATTCATAAAAAGTATTGGCTCCAGTTGCATTAACTACTAAAACTCGTGGGATTTTCTTTATCCACCCCCATGTGAAGAGATCCATCAATGCTTTTCCACAACTAGAAATATTTCCAAGAGCTCCGCCAGGATATACGATCCAATCTGGCGGATTCCAATTCAAATGTTCAAGTATTCTGAAAACAATAGTTTTTTGGCCTTCGAGCCTAAAAGGGTTTAATGAATTTACTGTATATCCACCATCTCGCCTAGCTATCTCAAGGGATTTTGAAAGTGCATCGTCAAAATTCCCATCAACCTGGATTACTTGGGCACCAAATTGAAATGCTTGTCCTAGCTTTCCAGGGGCGATTTCACCTTTAGGTATATAAACTTCACAATCTAAGCCTTCATTAGAAGCATACATGGCAGCAGATGCAGATGTATTACCGGTAGAAGCACAAATTAATTTTTTAACGGACAACAACTTTGCATGTGTTACCGCAGCAGCCATACCATTATCTTTAAAAGATCCACTAGGATTGTATCCTTCTGGTTGAAGTAAAAGATTGTCAACAGGCATATCAACATATTTAGCTACTTTGCTCATTTTATAAGGACGAGACAATCTACCTTCAGATCCATCTAGAGACACAAAATATTTAGAACATTCATTGATGTCATCTGTATCAATGTCAATGAAATTTATCAGTTCTCTAAATCGCCAAACTCCACTTTCATTAAATATATTTCCGCCATGATTATGTCTTTGGAAAAAAGTATCAATTAAGGATTTATCAGGGATTTTAGAATATTCTATGTCAAGCAAAAAGCCGCATGAGCACCTATAAATATCATTGTTAATTGAATATGTAAGTCCACAAGATGGATTGATACATCTCTTTTCTACTTCCAAAACCTTACTCGATTAAAGTTTCACTGACTAGATTTATAAACTTAAAAATAAAAATTGTAGGCATTTGAAAAGCACTTGTTCTGAATTTAAAGAAGCATTAAATAATATTTGCACCAAAGAAAATCATGACGGGATATTACTTTCAGGAGGATTAGACAGCAGTATACTCGCATATCACATTAAACCCAAATATTCAATTACAATATCGATTGACAAAGAATCTCCTGATTATTTTTATTCATCCCTTATTGCAAAAAAAAAGTACTCGATAATGCCTCACATGGTTAATATATCATATAGTGAAGTTTTAACAAATATAGAAGAATTAATAGAAGAATTTAAAACGTTCGACCCCATTTTCTTAAAAAATTCTGTTGTTCAATCAATAGGGTTTAAAATTGCAAAAGAAATGAATATTAATTCTCTGGTTATTGGCGATGGAGCAGACGAACTTTTTGCAGGCTATAATTTTTTACTCAAATATATTGATGAGCCGGAAAAACTTGATAAAAAAATTAATTCTATCATTCAGAATATGGACTTTTTTTCTATTA
>JACDHC010000194.1 GCA_013821245.1 Candidatus Nitrosopumilus sp. | reverse complement strand
CACATAGCCACATTGCATTAAAAGTCCCCTGTAATGGAAATGGTCAACCACAGGTAACTGTTGTGACAGGAATTGCACCTAACCTAAATACATTGGATATTGGAACTGCAATAAATAATGGCACTCTTAATGGCAATCAATTAGACTTGTCAAATGAAGGAAAATCATGTCTTTATCATGCACAAATACCCCAAGGAATAACAGATATTGCCCTCGTCAATACAGGAAATCAAACACTAAGTTTTACTGAAGGCGGTTATTCTGTTACCATAACTGTTCATGGAACAGCTATAGAGCACAAAGATTAATTTTAATTTTAATTTTGAATTACCTTTTTTATTAAAAACATTTTTGATAATGGATTCATTAGCATAGGACAATAATAAGCGGTATGTCCTAGATTACCCATCTAGCACATCCTTTACTTCTCTTATTGGGAGACCTTTCTTTGGAGAATGTGATAAAGCCGTTGAGATCAGCCGGGTCGGACATGTATCGAATTTTTTAAGTAATGGGTATAGTAAAAACTAAAGATTAGGATAGGGCCTGCAATATGTCTTATGTTTTGTATTCATATGCCAGCCAATCCATAAGCAATAAACAATAAGGTGTTAAAATCCAATAATATACTCCATAAAAATAAACATTGTTTTATTGTGCATGTCAACAAACAGATTTAGCCAATGCCTTACAGGTTCTATCTTACAGTTGTATATTCTCCGTGGAATATTATCGTCAAAAGATTGGTTTACTTCTTTACATGATGGATGGTTCTTTCTATAATGCTTTTCTCGTATGATGATCTAATGTGATGGTATACTTTCAGTAAATTGCAACCTTGAGTTAACCGCGTTCATCGTCGCTTGATAACGGATGGATGCTTGCCATGTATCTTCAATAAATGTAGCAGATATAAGTTTAATAACAAATATACTTAAAATGTTATTAGTTCATGCGTGAAAGATTAAATATCTTTAATTTTGACAATACGCGTATTAGCCGTCTGCCAATCTTCGCAGCAGTAGCTATAATCGTTTTAGCGATAATCGCTCTGTTAGTTACACGCCAAATAATAGTTTTTGATGACCATTTGCAAACAATCGTTTTTTTGCTGATCGTGTTTTTTGGGTATGGGATAGGATCATGGATTCTTTTAGGATACGTTAAAAGAGTGAGTTCAGAGTTAAGGAGGAAGTCTTCCTTTATAAGTAAAATGCATCTATCAGTAACAATAATCCAGTTCTCGCTATTAGGAATTTTACTGTTTATCGTTTACGATAATATCACACATTGCCCTAATTTCTTTAGCTTTTGTATGAGTGCCAGAATTGAAAGTGTTTTCGTTTACGCAATTGCATCCGTATCCTCTAGTGTAATCCTGGGATTGTTTAGTCTTAAATTTTTCTTATGGTATAAATCAGACAATAAAAGGAATATTATGATTTTGTTATTTGGTTTGGCAACCACAGCGCTTAGCATGTCAATATTGGTGGATGCTGTTGATAAAATACTGTTACAACAAGTAATAGAGGTAAAATCACCAGAGGGCACCCTGCCTGAATCCTCTTTTTTGTATAAAGTAGATGAAAACCTTGGTGGTCAAATTCAATACAAGGTAGCAAATTCTGATACTATTACATATTATGTAGTTCCCACCGAATTACTTCCCCTTCATAAAATGTTGATATATTTAGGCTCCTATCCGGGGTATGTGATTGTCTGGATTAGTGTTTTTGTTCTGCTGCACCAATATTATCAGAGAATTGGCCAAAAGATATTGAAATTTCCATTAAAATACTTGATAATGTTGGTTATTCCATTAGCATTATATTTGATTGGAAGTGGCCTTATTTTTTCATTGCCGAATGACGATATATATCGGTTTTACCAGAGAATTGTCTTTAGAGCTGGGTCCATAGGCAGTAGCCTTTTGTTTGGCCTCGCTTTTTTTGTTATTGCAAGAAACGTTCAATCTGTAAAGGTAAAGGATTATCTCACAATTACAGCCATTGGCATTTCGTCAGCTGGTATAGCATATTCAATTTCTGCATTACAGCAAACTTTTGGCGTAGCAGGTCACTCATTGGTTCTGTTATTTTCATATTTATTTGGCATGGGAATATACTCTTGCGCAATATTTTTGTCTCAGGATGCAAAGTTAAGGAAGTCCATTAGAAAAACAGCCTATGAACAGGCAAAATCGCTAGTAAATATCGGTGCGATTCAGTTGAAGCAGGAAATTGAAAGAAAAGTATTAGGGATTGCAAAACAACAGGAAGAAACTTTAACCGAGCAGACGGGAATCCGACCATCCCTTACTGAAGGGGAGATGAGGCAATACCTGTTGAACGTGTTAAAGGATGTCAAAGTACTACAACAATATGAAGCAATACTAGAGAAAGAGATGGAGGTTATAAGAGGATCGAATGTATTTTTTGTCTGTATCCGGCTCAATAGCGTTCTATTAACCTATAACAATTACTTTGAAATTTACAAAGATATAATGAACAAATACAGAAATGGCGAACATGAAGGAATAAGATGGGTAACAACTGTTGACAACAATAACCTTTATTTAATTAAAGAATTTCTAAACATAGGTGTAAGAATAAGGCATGTGAATAATATGCCTCCAATTGATTTTGCTGTTTCTGACAGGGAAATGATTACCTTTGTAGGTGGATTTAAAACCATTGACAACCGCAGTAAACCCAGTGCTGATGTTGATACTATGCAAAATCTATTAGTAAGCAATGAACCAGCGTATTTGGATCATTTTATTTCCTTTTTTGAAGAGTTATGGAACAATGGAATTGATGCTAGGGATAGAATTAAAGTTATTGAACAAGGACTGGAGCCAGAATTTTTAGAAGTAATCAAAGACAGTAAGAAATCTAGTCAAATTCTTGTAGATATTGTGGGTTCTATAAAAAAAGAGGGGCTATTTCTTCTTCCTGTAGATAAGGCAATGATAAGGGTGGATAAGTTGGGGGTTATAGATCATCTAATCAATGCCTCAATAAAAGGTGCAGTCATAAAAATTATCTGTCCTTTGACTGAAATTAACCTTCATGTTGCTAGAAAAATAGAGAGATGTGCACCAAAAATAAAAATTCTTAACGGACACAATTCTCCCGTTGGCATGGTTATAGCTGATAATGCCAAATATCTCCGTGCAGATCTTAGTGAACCAAATGCTGAAAACTTTACAGAAGCAGTGGGTTTTACAATTTATTCAAATAGTAAGCAGAGTGTAAACTCGTTTAAGTCAATGTTTGAATTGTTATGGAATGAACATGTGCTGGTTGAAGAGTTAAAAAAAGCGGATACAATGCAAAAAGAATTCATAAACGTAGCAGCTCATGAGCTAAGAAACCCCATTCAGCCAATACTTGGCCTGACAGAACACCTTGCAAATAAGATAAAAGACAAAGGACAAAAGGAATTACTTGATGTTGTAATAAGAAACGCAAAGAAGCTAAAGAAACTATCTGAAAATATTTTGGATGTAACAAGAATTGAAGGTGGTTCTTTTGTACTTGATAAACAACGGTTTGATCTAAATGAACTAATTTTTAGCATTGTGGATGATTTCAGTAGTCAAAAGAATAATGCCAAGAGTATAAAATTTGAACATGACCACTTGAATGATGGCTTTGAAGTATATGGAGACATCAACAGAATAGGGCAAGTCATTTCTAATTTAATTGAAAATTCTGTTAAATTTATCTCAAAAGAGGGAAGCGTATCAATAACTGTCGGAAAAAAAAGCGATATCGTTAGTGACAAAAATGACATGGTTGTTGTCAATGTCAAAGACACCGGCGCTGGCATACACCCTGAAATCATGCCACTATTGTTTTCAAAATTCACCACCAGATCTACAACTGGGACGGGTTTGGGTTTGTATATTTCAAAAAATATTGTTGAAGCACATGGCGGAAAGATATGGGCAAAAAAC
>JACDHC010000037.1 GCA_013821245.1 Candidatus Nitrosopumilus sp. | reverse complement strand
CTCCTATATTGCGGTAGCAAATATGTAATAACAGGTCCCAATTTTATTTTTGTAGTCAAAGATGACAAGGCAGATATAACTGTCCAGCAATCCAAATCCAGATCTGCTAAAGATTCACCATAAAAGAATCCATAATAACCCAAGTCTTCTGCCAATATGCAAGCATCTTTAATTTTGTTGTAATCTGTACCCCAAATTTCAAGGCAGAATGATATTTCCTCTTTTGTCAAAGAACATGTTTGCAAATATGTCCAACATATAAAAAATTTTATAAACACAAACAAGAAAAGAGAAGGAATTGGAAAAAAACAAAAAATTTTTTTTGCCAATTAGGACATTTACAGAATATGATCTTTGTTGGAGATATTTTTTTCAGTTCATATACAGAACAATTAACTTATCAAATTCACAAAGAGAAAGAAAATTCAGTTAAATCAAACAGGCACTAGGCTCTTATACCACAAGAATTTGGGCCCGTCTCTAGATCATTTTGTCCTATCAAGTTGCAGGGGACCATGCCTTTGTTTATTGATACTATTTTTTCATAGTTCATGGGTTGTTGAGATGGAATGCTGCTTAATATGGATTTGATAAACTTGTCCTCGGACACAGTATCAGATACTATATTCATATTTTCTTTGATAGATTTTAATGTCCTGTAGATCGGTTTGCCATGCTCAAACCTCTCACTGAAATGGGAAGGCAAAATTATAGTTTCTTCAGGCAATCTCAATATCTTTTGATGGTAACTATTATAAAGATGGTGTGTAAACTCTTCAGCTTTATTATGCAGATCTGGTCTTCCAACCCCATTCACAAATAAAGTATCTCCAGTAAATAAATAGATTTTACTAAAATTGGGATTCCCGTTTTTTTTCTGAATACCATCACCGCCATACCCTATTTCTTTAACTTCGTCAATCTGAAGTTTAAAACACACACTGCCATTTGTGTGTCCCGGAGTGTGAATGGCATCCAAGACAACTTCATTGCCAATATTTATTTTATCGCCATCTTTGAGTGATTTGAAGTTTAATCCATCGGCATTAGGGAAATCTTTTAATTCATATGCTTCTAAAGAACTAATGTATACATCACACCCATATTTTTTTGCCAGTTTTGTGTTACCAGAAAGATGATCTGCATGTAAATGCGTATCAAGTATTCCGGTAATTTTCAGGTTGTTTTCATTTACAATTGCGCCAATATAATCATCAATTTCACATGTTGAATCTATGACTGCGGCCTTTTTATCAGCAAGATTTGCTATAATATAGCTCATGCATCCACGGGATATCCGCCTTATCTGCCACACCATCAAAGAGGATGGCGATGTCAATGACGATCTAGAAGAAGGAGAACCGATATCAATGATTTGAGCTATGTCATAAACCGTATTCCAGCCAGATAAACCCCCTTCCATGCTCTTTACATTGTATCCCCTCGCAGAGAGCATTTGAGCCGCACTCATAGATCTGTTTCCCCTAGCGCAAAAGGTAACAACCTCTTTATCTTTTGGAATATTTTTCAATGAATCAGATGACAATAAACTATCTACTGGGATTAAAGGAGTATCATCATACCTATCATAGAACACTTTCCAAGTTTTGTGTTCCTGAGGATCCCTCACGTCCAAAATATAGATGTCCTCCCCATCATCTATCTTTTTCTTTAGATCTACAGGTTTAATCTTTAAATTGTTATTGTTATTTGGGTTTTTACCGTAATCTTCAGAAGTCATTTTCACAATATAATAAAGTATATGTCAAATATATTTAAATCAATAAATTAAGTATTTAGCAGAAAACAAAAACACATTACCAATATCCTAATATAATAATTCAAACTACGGTATAGACATCATTTGAAGATATGGTCTCTATAACTCGTTTGTCTGTCCAAAATCTAAAAAACTGGCTTGATCATAATGCTTGATAACCATGCAAAGAAAATTGACTTAAAACAAAGAAACAATTGATTTTAAAGCAAAATACGGCATTCTTAAATGAGACTGAACTTCAATTGTTTTACTTGTAATTCATCGTCGCTTAAAGCCTTTTTAAAAGATTTTGTCATTGAGAATCTCTATTTTGGCTATAAATCAAAATACGATCTCTACTGTTTAATATATAATCAAAAATAGCCGCTATTTATTTGGAACTACAATTCTGGTTCGGTATGAATTATTACTCTTGAGGCCCCGGTATTTTTTAGAATGAGGTTTTGAATATCAGTCGCTATTTGGTGTGCAGTCCCCACGGATAATTTATTGCTCTGCGAGATTGATTTTTTATCCATATTTTCATTATTGTTATTGTTATTGTTATTGTTATTTTCCATTTTTACATATGAATGATTTAACTTTATAGTTAGGGTGATGTGGATTTCCTTTCCTGCAAATACCAACGCAACATCTTTACAGTCAGAAACACCCTTCACAGATAATGCAATACCTTTTATTTTATCTATAAAGGATTGATCGGTCTTCTCTTCTTTACCAATAGAAGTTTCGATATCCACTTCTGTTTCGATATGCGTGGTGATGGCCCTTATACTTGGGACTTCTTGTTGTATTTTTCTTTCAAAATCATCAATAATATCATGGGCTGCGTTTAAATCCAAGTTACTATCTATTTGGACGTCAAGGTAGAGACGCAATGATAATGAAGATGGTCCAGAAGGATTTAGGTTGTCGTCATCTCCCACCATATTTGAGTCTATTTGAATTGAGTTTTCCGATTCCTTCTGAACGGATGTGGAAAGATAGAGGGAATGGATGTTTTTTATCGCAGGGTAATTTGTGGCCATCAGCCTTATTTTATCCTTTATTGTTTCAGTCACATCATCTTCAACGGCATCAACATGAACTACAACATCAGAATTTGGCAATATTTCTTCTTTAATTTTATTCTCAACATTAGTTGCTATTCTATGGGCCTTATCATGAGTAAAAATCCTTGGGACTTCAATATGCAAATCAACAAAAGTTTCAGAACCCACCTTTCTTACACGAACACTATGAGCGGTTTTTACGCCTTCAAATCCTGTTACAGATTCAAGTATTTGTCCTTGAATGCCTTTTGGAGCTTTATCTAAAAGCACCTCCAAGGTTCTTCTCCCTAAACCTAAGGAGGTATAAACAATTACACCGGCTACTGTGATGGCGGCATAGGAATCCGCATTTGGAATGCCAAACAAATAGACAACAGCTAAACCGACAAGCACTACCCCAGAAGTTAGCATATCTGCCTTAAAATGCAACGCGTCTGCTTCCAATGCTTGGCTGCCATATTTGCGAGCAATTCTATAGAGTGCTCTGGAACGGTTAAAATTTATCACTATAGAAACAATCATAATTGCAAACGAAAATACAGTGATTTCAGGTCCGCTGTGGATGAAAAGTATTCTCTCTATACCTTCATAGAATATCCATCCTGCAACCACAAATAAGAGAATCGTCTCCCCAAGGCTGGTTAAACTTTCAAACTTTGCATATCCATAGTGATGTTCCAAGTCTGGGGGCCTCATTGCCATTCTTATCGCATAAAGAGTCATAATGGCTGCAATTATATCCAAGCCCGAATGCAATGCCTCAGATAAAATTCCAAGACTTCCGGTTGCAATGGCGACTATAAATTTGGATATAGTAAGGCCAGCAGAAGCTATGATTGAGGTCAGGGCAACTCGAGTTTTTTCCCTATGTTTCTCCTTTAATAAAGAAACCGAATCAAATGGGACGTTTTGATCTTCTCCATGGTTATCGTTATTGTTTATTTGGCCACTGCTTTCACGCGGTGATCTTTTAGCATCATTGTCATTTCCCTTTGCCACTAATGCTAGTAAAATAGAAATTTGTCATATATAATGGATTTGGAGTGGAGAGTAGGCGCTATTGATAGTAATTGGTGTTATGTTGAAACGGTTGGAATATCAAAGGCAAAGAAAAGTGCCTAATGCACTGGTAGAATGATTGAGGTTAAGGTTTAAGCAGAAAATCAATTTCAGATTTTAAATATTGGTTTTGTTTTTATCAATATTGCCAGTATTTACAAATAAAACATCGTAGGGTGTTTTTTGCTATGCATACACTAGCAGCAACAGAGAATGCACATGGGGGGTAATAAAGTCACTGATACAAACTAAAAACACTAATCAACTGGTTAGTCTGATAACGGATACTTTGGAAACTGCATTTTTTAAAATTTTAAATTATTATTGTTTTATTACACCACATATGTATTGTAAAAAATTAAATGAAAAAGTTTTGATTAATCTTCTCCGATTTAACTATTGGTTTGAAGGGATTATTTGTCCTCTTATTTCGCCATTAGGATTTTGTGTAGTATGTATGTTAACATATGCATTTCCATTATTCATTTCGCTAACTAAGTCTGTTAATTGTTTTCCCTGCATTGGCCCCTCCAAGTTTTCTGCAGTAAAGGCATTACCATCTAGGGAATATTGATCCGTTGGAGCTGAAAAATCAACCAGAGTCACTACGATTGGGCCGTTTTGGCCTTGTGGAGCTAAATGAATATGGGCTGCGGTATAGTTTTGTATGTTAGTAGCATTCATAAAAAACGCGATTTGATTAGCGGATGGGCTGAAATCGGCAGTACCATTTGCGATTGATTGTGTTGGCGGTACTTCATTCTGACCTGAGAGACTAGCGGTGAAATTGGCATTTTGAGGACTAACTGATGTACTATTAGTTTGTGTTGCATTTTGGGCAAATACTGCTGTGTTTAAACTGGTTGAAGCTACAATTCCTGTAGATATAATGATTGCGAGAATAAAAACCGATATTTTGTTGTTCTGTGTTGTCATTAAAAAAACTCCACAAACATACTATATAACCATTCTCGAGATAACAAAAATAATTCGCAGTTTTTTAGTATCTGCCATTATTTTTTTAGAATTTACAAGATAATAAACAAAGAAAATAAAATAACCAACATAATCATATTATCCGTTTTCAGGTGAATTTAAAAACCCATTGATAATGGCTATATAGAGTATCTTTCATTTATAAGAATTTCATTATAGTCATAATAAAAACTGTTGCCATTAAAAAAACTTACAAATTAATAAAAAAATGAAGGTTTTTTATACATTTAAATAATTATTGTATGTACACACATGGCGCTCACAAAATACGGAAAATCTCTAATCATTGCATCAATAATTTTAGTTATAGCTGGAATAGTCTTTACAATGCAAAGCAACTCAATTGTAGGACCATCTTCTTCATTTATGTATAACAATCCAGAATGGGCAAACTATGGTTTTATCATTATTGGAATCGGTATTGTACTAGCCATAACAGGCATAATAGTATCTAGAATAGAGAAAAAGAGAGAAGTTAACAAAAAATAACCCAATATAATAGAATTTTCTTGTTGACAGGTGCTTACAGGTGCTGATCATAACTGCTAATTAGTGACCGTATAACCGAGGTCCATCCATCTGCAATATTTAGTTGATTGTATCCCCCACCCCCCAGCGCAACTAATCTTCCGTTACAGAGCATATGCGATAGCAAATGCAATCTGTCTGATGCATACAAATGGGCTTTTGAGGTATATTGCAAGTGTGTCAATGGGTCACCTCTTATACCATCTGCACCGCATTGTAATATTATCAGTTCAGGTTTTGCGACAGTATTGATAAACTCTTCTACCTTGGCAAATGAGGAAACAAAATCAGAATCGTTAGAATTTGGTTTCAATGATATGTTTATTTTTGTACCCCGAGCATCCCCTAAACCGGTTTCGCTCTCATTACCCGTGCCAGGATATAGGTATCGTCCATCTTCGTGTATATCTGCAATACATACAGACGAATCTTGTTCAAATTCATAGTAAACACCATCGCCATGATGAGCATCTATATCCACATAGCATATCCTTTCCAAACCATATTTTTTTTTCGCAACCATAATTAAAATCCCTATATCATTGAATACACAAAATCCACCTGCCCTTCCTCTTCTGGCATGATGAAGCCCACCAATAGGATTAAATGCATGCAATATTCCATTTGTTTTGCCCATAACTAAATCCAAAGCTTCAAGACTTGATCCAACAACATAGCATGATGCTTCAAATACACCCTTAAATGCAGGTGTATCACCAATATCCAAAAATCCAATTCCCTGTTTTGAGGATTCCATAACCAAATCGACATAATTTTTATCATGAAACAGCAAAAGATCATCTTTTGTTGCAGGTTTGGGTTTCTCTATCATAATTTGATTGGACTTGTCAAGATTCAGTGCAACGAACTTGGACCAAAAAGAGTATAGCCTATTAGAATTAAAAGGGTGGGATTGACCAAATCCATAGGAGGCTAGCTCATCCCCAAAAAAAACAGCTGTATTACACATACCAACATTTATGGACCCAAAGTAATAAGATTTGTAAATTATCCAAAATGCTAAATTTACTTTCAACAATGTAAAGATGATATATTAATATATGGAACTTTAACAGATGCAGGAATTCTGGAGGTAGGGATTGTTAGTGCAATAAATAAAGGAGCAAAAGGCAGTGTCAAGTGAATTGGAGCCAGTATGGCCTTTTTGCACAACATTTTGTTCATGCAAAAAACCATAAAAATCAATTGCAGTGATATAGTAACATTAACAAACGTCCAAGGCAAATTCAACGTCATACTAATGGATTAAACAACTAATTTACACCAGTAAGAGAAATGACAAATGAAATGTTACATCATTTGACCATGCAATACTATTGCATGGAAACAAATTACCAATGGCAACAAGCATTGAAAACAATCAAGATCTGATGATTATTTTTGAGAACAAATTAAGAGCATACTCCGTTTCATGCTATTTTGCCAAAAACACCAAGTCTAAAAGCGATACAGGTTTTTCTCGTAAATTAGAGAAAAAAAACGAAACGGCTGGTTTTACACTTTATGCAATACACAATAAAGATCATTATTGCAATGTTCAAAAACACCACAGACAACAATTACCCATATTCTATAATGCTAACTACAAAAAAATAGAACATGTTGTAGTATTTTATCTGCATATACAGGTTTTTTTTGTTAAACTATTTATATCAAATATATGAGTATATAATATTTAGCAATAAATCAAAAAAATTGAAATAATATTACAAAATAGGTAATCCAATATGAAAATAAGCCAAAATATCAAAACTATTTAATATTATCAAGTGATTGTATCATTAAGCCTATGTGCGACTTCACTGACTATGGGATATTAGAAAAACAAAAAATCACAAAGAGGATAACCAACGAAGATAATGAAGTCTGGGAAGACGAACCCGAACTTGAAAGATTAGAAAGCGAAGAAGAAAAACCAAGAGAAAATTACATTCCTGCAACCCAGTAACTTCATACACACAAGGATAGCTGAATTTGAAACGAACAAATGCAAGCCTAAAATCAACTTATATTTTTTTCCTTTATAAAATATATAGAAAAGCAAGTAAATTATTCAGCAAATGTTATGTTTTTCCAATAGCAACACACAGTAGTCTGAAGTGCACATACATGCAAATAAATATTTTATGCATCATAAAAGATGAAAGTGAGGGATAAAGGTATTTGCAATTTATTGAAGTAAAAAAAATACAGGAAAAGAATAAGGGCCATATAATCTTATTTAGGTAAAGATAAATTATTCTGAATCATATGTTTTATTATAGAATAATTGAAAAACCCAGTATCTTGCGACCCAAGGAATAAGCCTTATAAGAATGGAAAAACTTTTGAGGATTGCAAGTCAGAAGCAAGAAAAAACACTCAAGGCCTGTCCAAAGAAATACAATCCAAAAATGAAATATCATGGAATCACATTTTGGAGGTATCTGACCATGATGAAATAGTCTATAAATTAACCTTAAAGTATCTTAGAGAAATGGGATATGATATTGGCAATTACAAAGTGCCCAGAGTAGCAAAAATCTCAGACAACAACCATAACAATAACTACAGTGACCAAAAATCCTAAGGTAATACCATTTACTTTTATGCAGACCAGTTGGATATCATAATGTGTTCTTTCTGATTGAATCAATCAAATAGTTTTTCCATTTCTTTGTAGAAAAATAACTATAACCACAATTTATTTTCTGGCAATCAGATAAATTCAATTATATAAACAATACAAAAAATATTTTATTTATAATTCGTTTATTTATTTAACCATTTACTGCATTTTACCCAAAGTATGCCTCAATGCCGATTCTAAATCATCATATACAAAATTAAAACCATTGGCGATCAGTTTTCCAGGTGTAGATTTGATATCAGAAAGAATGGTGTATTTTGACATTTCACCTAATAGTGACTTTATCATCTTGGGAGAGACTCTGATATTCATTTTAGTTTTCCAAATCTTTTCCAGCATGTTTGTCAATTGTAGGAACTGCACGCTGTTACGGGATACAGCATTTACCGGTCCTGAAACACTATCATTGCACATACAAAATAAAATTATTCTTAACAAATCATCCAAGGATATCCAACTTAACCAATTGTCATGTTTAATTACTATGTTAGTTTTCAATTTATTTAAAATAATTATCTTTTTAAGTACACCTCCTGATGATCCCAGCACTATACCCGTCCTTAAGTTTACAACCCTAATTCCGGCATTTTTTGCAACTTCGGTTGCTTCTTCCCATTGTGAACAAACATAGGACAGATAATCATTGTCCTCAAGATTATTGTCATCATTATTTACCCGAAAATCCCCTGTGTCATCAAATACCTTATAATCATTTTTTTCGCTATTTCCGTAAATTCCAATTGCAGAAGCAGAAACCAACACTTTAGGTGGCTTATCCATTTGGGATAAGTTTGTGCATAGTGACCTTGTGTGTTTTACCCTGCTATCAAAAATTTTTTTCTTTTTGGCTTTGCTCCATAATCCAAATATATTGTCACCATTGAGATTGATAACGGCGTCAAAACCCCCACCATCATCTATACGAGATTGTAAAGTTTCAGAGGGATGTAGGTATATTCTTTTTGCTATTTCATACTCCTTAACGGGCAATAGTTTGGGTTTGTTTCTTAGCAATCGTGACGCATAATAGCCGCCAGTGGTAAGAAAGGGCATTAGGGCGGATCCAATAAATCCATTAGAGCCAGAGATAAGAATATTTTTGATTTTTGGATTTTTAAATCTTTGATGAGAATCAATATCCATTTTGGTGATTCTGTGCCTGTATTGGAACATGGATTTTAACTCATTATCAAGCACCCTCGAAAAAAATCCTTTTAGCGGGCCTATTTTTATATCATATTCAATTTTATCTTCAAGTGCGCTATTATTTCCAAAGTCAAAGAAATTATGGTGATGCTTCCAATGAGAAAATAACCCCTTAATTTGAACATCTGTAAAGGATTTGTATTTGGTATACTCCGTATGTTTTACTATCCATTTAATGCCAATATCTCCAAAAATGGGCAATTTTAAGTTTACACTCCCACCATTGTCTATCGAACCTTTTTTTGAGGTGATATATAGTCGAAGCCATGGAGGAGTCAGTCGTTCAAATGCCCCCTCTTTTATATGCCAATCAAATAACAATGATAGTGGAACGCCCTCAAACTTTGATTGAATAGTAAATGTATTCAACAGACATAGCATACATATCAATATAAATAAACGTTTAAACTAATTTGTGGTAACATTCATTGCATATAACAAATAATACGGTACAAATAAAATAAAATTCTTAACTTTTGTATTACTTTTCTTTTCACAACAATCACAAGTCTTTTTTCAAGAACAATTTTTCAATCTCCTATATTTGCAACATATTGAAAATCGAGAAAGGAAATATGGTTATCCATGATTTATCGGTGCAAGTAGTATAATCCAATAATAAAACACTGGAAGAAGTGGATACAGAAACTGAAAGGGAGGAATAAATTATAAAATTATAAAAAAACCTACATCTGTGTATACAGGCACACCATGAAAAACTAAAAAAAAGAGTGTTAACTGTAAGGCAAAGTTGAAGATATTTCACTTAATGGAGAAATTACGCTATTCAAGTCCTTTCCTTGTGAGGTCCACACTATGAGTGTTTGAACATCTCCTGTACCCTTTTGACCCCCTCTCAAGTCGTTAAAATCATATGTACTATCTACAGCCAAACCACCGTTTTTAACTTCCTGAATATATCTATCTTTATCTTGTGTTGGCACCATCAACACTCCAACTGTATCTATTCCACTGTTATCCGAATTAGTAATTGGGCTCCGTATGTTATCGACAATTATTGATCCCTTCATTGTAACACCAGGGTCACCCTCTGCTTCATAATCATAAGTTCCCGTTTTATTGAAAGTATTTGTTTTTGACACCTGCATGTCTGTTATTTCGCCAGTACTAAACAACAATGAATCACCATTTGTATCTTTTACATTTACTGTACGTTCATGGCCAACATCACCATTAAACCAAGATACAGTTGTTCCAGAATTAATTACTGCTGTTTCAGGTACAAACTGCGGTTCTATGAATCTAGCTTCCCTATCTTCGTTTGGACCATGATGACCCTCATTAGGAATAAGTATTACGAGGTTTTTTACATTATTTCCCAAAACCATTGTTTTTGTATTAAAAAGATTCGTAGCATCGATATTTGGTTGAGTGGCATTAGTATTATTGCTAACTTGAGCAAATGCAACACTTGTGTTTGTAGTTTGATAGACAAGAAATACAAATACCAAAACAACTATAGGATAACAAGCAAGCTTCCTGGTCTTGCCGTTGTTTCTATTTTTTTTTTCCATCATTAAACATAGCATCCGATTTAAAGTAATTATCCTTTGCTAAATATATGAAAAACCAAATAGAGGTTTTCTATTAGCCATATCATCTACCTTATATTAAAATTACAATAAATCATCATATTGATTTCGTTTGTCCTGAGGTGTCAGAATACAACGACCAAACAATTCATTTGTGATAATCATCCTTTCATCAAACACATCAAGCATAGGGTCATATACCTTATGTTTATCAGAATAGCATAATTTTGTTAATACACCAGCATCTTTTGCAGCCTGAATGGCATAAATAAAATCACTGTCAGCTGCGAGTAATATGGCCTTATCAATTTGTTTACTCCAGCTCATCTTAACCAAATCAACTGCCAGCATTACGTCTATGCCTTTTTGAACATAATCTGCAGATATTAAATTTTGTATTTTTTGGAACCTTCCCAATCGTACTTCAAATTTTGAAAGTTGTACTAAACTTTTAACAAATTTCTCCGCGTTTTTGTATCGGGACCTCTCCTCAGCTGAGGGCAATTGGCTTTGAAATGGCATACAGTAATAATAATACGTGCGTAACCTATCATCTCCTACATCACAAAGTAATTCAGAGAAGGCAAGAAAATCTATTTTTGGCTGTCCATAACTTTTAGAGATCTTTGCTAAATATCCCCCGTCAATAAAAAGAACAGTTTTATGCACATTTGTAAAACTGGGCTTGTTAATAAAAAATCATATGATGTATTATACCTTATAACTATTAACTCAAAAAAGAAAATATAGATATTTTTTCTCCTAAATCTATTACATCGGGAAAAAATAGAAAAAACGGATGTTATATTGTGTCTTGCTTATTGTTTTGTTGTTGCTGTTGTTGTGGTGTTAGAGTAAGTAGTTTTGTTGGTAGAAGCATTATCGTTGTTTTGGTTGCTGTTGTTTTGGTTGCTGTTGTTTTGGTTGCTGTTGTTTTGGTTGGCTTCTACTAGTTGTCTTGAGTTTTGTTCAAAGGTTCTTGCTGCATTTACGTTTAGGTTGGAAAGGTGTCTTGAATTGTCTCGTGCTTGTTGCAATGTTGATTTCCATGAGTCAAGGTTTGAGAAGATGATGTTGTTCGTCAACCTAATTGCTGATACCGCGTTGTCTGCAAAGTTGCTGACAAATTTGGTGTATGCCTTTGTCATGGAGTCTGGTGATGTAAAGTTTGTAACAAGGCCATTAAAGCTTTCACTGTATGGTCTCCATGCTGATTGAAGTGAGATTATCACTGCTTTTTGAGACTCTATGTATTCCTCTGAAATCTCTTTGGCTGTTTGCAGTGATTGTTCTTGGTAGCTGTTAACAATGTTATTGTAACGTGGTATTTGGTTTCTTGACTCGTCTATTGACCTGTTGATGTTGTCTTTGGTTTGGTCAAGTGACCTGTTGATGTTGTCTTTGGTTTGGTCAAGTGACCTGTTTATTGACTCATTGATGTCATTGGAGTTTTGGTTGTTTTTTGCATTGGTATTGGTTTCATAGGTATATTTTGAGAAGCCTGCGTTGTTGCTGTTGCTTGCTGATGTTGTTGTTGTTGTTGAATTGTCAGTTTTAGTTGTCATCACAAACTATTGGTTAAACTATTATATAAACTTAGGTATTGTATGGAATTTAAAGCCTTTTAAAACCAGATAATAAGAATTGTAGTGGTTCATCAAAGATCAAGATGCGATTTGCCTATTAACTTTTTTTTTAGTGATGTTGTATCCGCCTTTCAGTTTAGAAGAAAAAATTCAAACTGTGACCAACCTATCTATGGCCATATCTATGTATTCTTTATCAATCTCAAATCCAACAAAAGAAACCCCCAATTTGGCTGAAGCAACTGCAGTTGAGCCAATGCCTAAGAAGGGATCCATAACCAACATTTTTTCTTTTAATCCGTGCAAATTGATGCACATTTCAGGTAATTTTATTGGAAATGTAGCGGGATGGGGCCTTTCCTTCCTCATCTGAATGGTATCATAGGGAATAAACCAAGTATTGCCTCTATCCCTTTTATCCTGCTTGGCTTGTTTCCAACGTCCTATATTAGATTTGTCTTGATATGGCACGCCAACAGACAATTTATCAAGAATTGATCTGCCATTCTTGGTAAAATGAAATATATATTCATGGCAATCATTTAGGAACCGATTACTAACTATCGGTTTAAAATGGCCAACCGCCACATCAGCAACAATATTTGGATATTTGCCTACATCTTGTTTATTGATAGCAATAGATTTTATCCAATGGATAACATTTTGTAAAATGAAATCTTTTCTAATAACATTTGCCACATCCCAGGCAACCCATTGATTTTTAGGCTTATTGCCCATATTCAAAAAAAAGGAACCGTCATCTTTAAGGACAGTTTTAATTAGGCGGCCTATCCGTTCTAACCAATCAAGATATTTATCCTGTGGCATTTCATCATCATACCTGTTGTAGTTTATCCCCATATTATATGGAGGAGAGGTTACAACAACATCTATTGAGTTGGGTTTAACATTTTCCCTGATGCCCCTTAAACAATCTTTGTGAAAGATTTCAACAGTAGAGC
>JACDHC010000193.1 GCA_013821245.1 Candidatus Nitrosopumilus sp. | reverse complement strand
ACCCCACCCCTTTTTTGAGGATCACATAATCCCCTTCCCCAAATACGGTTATACAGATTAATCACAATCCATTTTGTTGAGTAAATTCATAAATAAATTATAATGATTGGATGTCAAACCAATTGAAGAAATATTTCGTATAATAATCGACAGATAGGGTAATTTATCTTTCGATTCAAGTTTATAGCCTTCTAAAAATGTTCTTTCGATCTTGGAATATTTTCTCCTATCAAGGTCTATTAGGCTTGACAGAAAAAGGCCTATATCCAAACTTTTTGTATAGGTTGAATTTCGTTTTTGAATGAGTCCTAAATCCGTTCTGATTATATCGGATCTTTTTATCAAATAATTTTGTGCTTTGTTATCTATAAAGCAGAAACCTGCATTATGCAATCTTCCTGTGATTACCCCCACTTTAAAAACAATTTCCAAATCTTCGCTATTTTTTAAATATTTATATAAATTTCCACCTTCAATATACTCCTCTACGATTGTGTTTTTGTTTATTTTATATAGTTGTGGGGTAGGTATTCCCATTTTATTTAATTTTTTTCTATTTTCTTCCCCTTCATTTATCATAATGAATTTTCCGAGTTTGAGTGGTGAGGATGGATGTAACAGAAATAACGATATTAGTGAATACAAGAAAATTAACAGATATTCATTTATTTCTTTGGTGGCTTTGTCTTTTTTAACTATTACCTTTATTCCATTTAATTTTATAATTTCTATATCTCTTTGCCAATTTAATGAATACAATATATTTTAACTTAATAAGTAAGAAAAGTATATTTTAAATATTTTCTATCTTTTTCTTTTGATTAAACCTAAACCATTGTTTTGAGCATGCAGACAGTGTTTTGATTTACCAGGTTATTGTGATCCAACTCCTCAAGTCGTGTCATATCCTTATTGCCCCTACTGCATCAATCCAATATCCTTAATATGAATAAACCATGTGGCATCTAATCATTTAAATCAACCAATTTCCAATTTGACTCTATTTTAATAGTCAATGTTGACTGGGGCATATCTGGAAAACTGTGCCACCCATAAACAAAAACATATCCAAAATATGCAGGTTTCCTTTGCGTGTTTTTCTTGCCAACAAATTGGTGCACAACCTGCCTACACCTTTATTTTTTATTTTTTACCTAACTAAAATGACATACTTTTTCTGCACTTGTCTACCTACCAATACACAAACCAGATGGCAAACTGCTAACACAGTTGTTATTTGTAAAATAATTTTTATTGATGTTAATCGGAAGGCTATTAGCATTGTTGATATCTAACACATTGTTGAAAACATTGTTAAAATTAACGCTGTTGAAAGAACTTTGAACATCCAAAAAAATACCGTTTGTGGTATTGAATATATTGTTCCCATCTATTTCAGAATTAACAGTGTTTATGAAAGTAATTCCAGAAAGGTCATTTTCGGCAAATAGATTGTATTTAACGTTTGTTTGGTTAGAGGTATGAGATGCAATTCCAATGGTGTTATTACTCACCATGTTATTGTTTATGTCAAAGGAATTAGTTCCCGTAACGTAAAAGGCAACTTTATTGTTATTTACATTCAGGTTTTTAGCAACAGTATCATTGCTTCCAGAGATATAAATTCCGGATTGAAATCCAGAAACAATACCATTGCCCATTATTGTAGTGTTTTCCTGACCGCCTATCATTATTCCAACTTTATTGCTATTTATTCCTGGTCCTTTTATGGAAAATCCGTTAAGGTCTATCCTGGTGTTTTTGTCGCCCACAATTAACCCATCACCAGGACATATTAAATTGGAAAGCAGTTTCACTTCACCTTTTATCACCTGACCGCATGATGGATTTTCGGTAATGGTATTTCTACCTTCACCAGTTAACGACAAGGAATTGTCTGGTGTCGCCAAAACGACTGGTTCGCTGTTTGGAAATATTGGAGAAACCAATAAAACAGAAAAAAATGCCACAAAAACAAACACAGAATAAAAATAATTTTTTTGGCAAATTATTGATATAATATTCACTGAATAAAATCTAGATAGCTTAATTATATCAATATTACCATTAACAAAACTAAAATAATATTAGTAAACTAACATTTTTAAACTCTGTAGAAAACCGTCATAATATTGCGGAGACTGTATTTTACACCTTATGGCGTTGGTTTAGGTCATGCGAGCCGCCTTTTAGTTTTGGCCGATTATTTTAGACAATACCAGTTTGAATCAAAATTTTCATCTTTTGGAGAGGCAAAAAATTACCTGAACCTACACGGATATGATTGTAATTTAGTACCGCCAGTAGAGTTTTTGTGGGGCAAAGAAGGCGAATTCTCTTTAAAGCACAACATATCAAAGATCCCAAAATGGGTAACTAATTTACCCATTCAAATCAACATGGAAATAAAATACATCAAAAAGTTCAATCCAGAAATCATAATTTCAGACACAAGGGTTTCGTCACTAATTGCAGGAAAATTGCTGAATATACCGACAATTTTGCTCATTAACCAAATAAAGCTATTATTAACACCAAGACTGAGAGAATTTCGAATCGCAAAATTTTTTGAAACATGTCTTGGGGAGTCGATGGGAGGTTTATGGAAGATATCAAGCAACATCCTGATACCAGATTTGCCCCCACCATATACAATTTCAGAGGATACAATAAATTCAGTCAAGTCTTCAAAATCCAAAATAAAATATATTGGTTTTATTTCACCTAAAATAACCATTTCAGATGAAAGAATAAACAGCATTACGAATTTGCTTCAGATAGACAAAACCAAATTACTGATCTTTGTTCACATTAGCGGCCCCAAGGAAACAAGAAAGCCAATTATTTTAAAAATTATTGAAGCATGCCAAAATCTAACAAATATTCAGTTTGTCTTTTCCGAGGGAAAAGCTAATGGAAATAGCCGTCCAAAAAAAGTTTCAGGCAACATATGGTATTATGAATGGTGTCCCCATAGAGACGAAATATTTCAGCTATCGGACATATTGATAATTAGGGGGGGCCACACAGCAATCTCACAAGCAATACAGTTTGGAAAGCCATTCATATCAATACCAATTGAAAATCACGGTGAACAACTCTCTAACTCAATCAAAATAGAAAAACTCGGAATCGGATTAACCCTCAATCCAAAGACAATAGACACAACAGCAATAAGAAAACTGATTGAGACGATAAGCAACGACAATAAATACAAAAAAAAAGCATCACAGTTAATGGAAATAAGCAACAGTCTAGATGGAATCGAGAATATCAAGAATGTCGTCTTTTCCCACATCTAAATTAAATTGTTTGGACCCCTTCAAAGAGATTCCATTTAAATGACCTGTTTTGATTTTTTGAAAAACTGGTTCGAAATCCTCCAAGCCTACATCCAGATATAGAGGATAAAAGTCTGATGAGTCATCACCGGGTATGTTGTTGTTGTTGAGACTATAGAAATCCCTCAAATTACTTTTTAACCCATAATCAAAAAGAAATGGAGTCAGTGGAATTTTTCCCGATTCAAATGACTTTAGTATGTTTTTTTTAAAGAACCACAAAGGGTGCAAAAAAGGTAAAAAAGGAAGGCAAACAAAGCTTGTTTCGGCCCTAGCCTGTATCAAAAGGGATACAATGCTCGCATCACATATTAATTTCTTAATCATCGATATTTTGTTACGTTGATCAGAATTAAAATCATAATCCGCATACGATTTATCAATATATAGGTGAAGACCAGTGAGATCGATTATATTAATTACGATGTTCTTAATTGGGTATCTTTTAATAATCTTTTCAAATATCTTTAAAATTTGTCTCAGATTGCTTTCGCCTTTATAAAAAATATACGGGATTGGGAAAAACCCATTATTTAATATTGAGATAAGTGATAGAAAAGAGTAATCGCTATAGATAGGACAAACAACGGCCTCATTAAAGAATTTAAAGGGAATTGTTTCTTTGTTTTTAGCCA
>JACDHC010000192.1 GCA_013821245.1 Candidatus Nitrosopumilus sp. | reverse complement strand
GTGGTATATAGATTCATTTTCAAACCAAATCAATCTTAAATCCACAAAATTAATTTGTTTTCATATCAAAATATTATTGTTGCAGGCCGCAATTCAGAAAATCTATTTCTTAAGTGAACAGAGCCTATGATATGGTATGTTGTATTTATAAAGGAAAGACTAGAACAACAGAATCGTAAGGCATAATGTACACATTCTAAAAATTTGAAGGAACCGTTGAAACATCCCCTTCATAACTCTCCAAATTTACTTGATGGTTTGTATCCACTATACGTAATCCTTTTAAGGTTTTTTGCCCTTTAAGCATATCCTCTAATTATCAATAAACAAATCTGAATTACAGGATCAGGATATTGTGCATAATAAAGTCAAAAGACTGCCTTAAAGTTTAATAACATTGCTGACACAAAGAGAAAAACACATGAATTTCAAAATATCTTTGACAATATTTGTCGTTGCAGTATTGTTTTCCTCAATAGCATCAATAACCTTCGCAACAACATCGGCATTTGCACAGACTCCTGCGACAAATAACGCAAATAACGCAAATAACAATCAAAACTTTAAAGAGTTCCTGACTTGCTTGTTAGATGATAATGCTAATGGAACAGTTTCACAAGCCGAGATAACCGAAGCCTTAGGTGCCACCAATATTGCACCCACAGAACAAGAAATAAGGGACTGCTTTGCGCCAATATACATTACCGGCGGAACCACAACCAACACTGATAATAACGATGATGATGACACTACTGAGAATGGCAATGAAGAAGATGATGAAGACAACTGAACTAATGGTATCAACTAAAAAAAGTAAAATAAAAACATTCTAGATCATCTTTTTTCTTTTTTTTGTATCTAAGGGACAATGTGCATAAAAGAAGATACAATAGAAAAAACACTAATTAGATCGACTCAAATACTTCTAGTGTTCTAGTTGGTGAACATCTATCCGGATCTTAGATAAAGATTACGATTCTACTTTTTTATAGTCTTTGATAATTTCATTAATGGGTTTTTTAATTTTCTCATTGAGTCAAAGTAAATTGTATCTCTATCTGATTCAGCCAAAATTTTCTCTTCAAAAAAATATTCTTATGGAAAGCCCGGTATGGGGGCAAAGAGAATGGCTAGATTGAGTTTGATGAATTATTGTGAGATCCATATTTCTGTAATGTGCTAATAGAATTAGTATTTCTGTCTTAACTGCAGATAGACTGAAACGCCCTATATGCATCGTTTATTTATTATCGGATTCACATACATCATATACTCACAATGTTGTAAACTCCTTTGCTTCTCTCCACCTCACCTTGATTAGTTTTTCAATATGCTCATCCTTTCTGAAAAGGCACATAATCTCCTTGAGGTGCCAATTATTGCTCAGTTTTAGGATATTGTTGTTGTATTATTATTGTTGTTGGGTCCGCATATTAGCGCCATTATAAGTGTGGACCGGGTGGGATTTGAACCCACGACCACCTACGTATCCTCTGCAAGTTTTTGCATGCAAGGCAGGTATTCTACCAGTCTAAACTACCGGCCCATTTAAATTATCATTTCAAACATGTTGTATTGTTATATTTTATTGTTGTTATGTTGATTTTTACTGTACATATAAACTATATATTGTAATATACTATGTAGTATAACATACAAAATACATATGACAAAGCAATATGTTAATCAAGATGTCCTATGCGAAACAGAATGGGTAAATAATAACCTTAACAGTTCTGCTATTAAAATACTTGAAGTTGATTATGATGTTGAAAATGCCTACAAAGAAGGCCATATTCCCGGTGCATATATGGTTTGGTGGAAAAAAGACATAAATGATTTGTATACTCGCGACATAATAAACAAAACTCAATTTGAAAAATTGATGTCTCGCATAGGAGTATCACCAGAAACAGAGTTGATATTGTATGGTGATTTCAATAATTGGTTTGCTGCATTTGCTTTTTGGGTTTTCAAATATTTTGGCCATAAAAAAATAAGAATAATGGACGGTGGAAGGAAAAAATGGGAGCATGAAAATAGGCCCTACACTAAAGAAGAGCCAAACTCAACACCCACAAATTATGTAGCGGCAGCTCCTGAAGAAGGGATAAGAGCTTATTTAGATGATGTCAAGCGTTCATTTAACAAAGTTGAGGTTGGTCTAGTGGATGTTCGTTCCCAAAAAGAATTTAATGGCGAAATAACCGCTCCGCCCGAATATCCTGCCGAACATGCACAGAGGGGGGGACACATACCTGGAGCAAAAAATATTCCTTGGGTTCAGGCCATAAATGAGGATGGTACCTTTAAGACAGCCGAAGAGTTAAAATCACTATACGGTAATCTTGGCATTACTCCAGATAAACACATTATATGCTATTGCAGGATCGGGGAGCGTTCTTCTCACACATGGTTTGTGTTAAAGTATCTTTTAGGATATCCCTCTGTACAAAATTATGATGGTTCTTGGACAGAATGGGGAAATATGATTGGGAATCCTATAGAGAAATAATATAAGGTGGTTTAATCAATGAGCTCATCTGATTCCAAACAGCATTCCACCTCTACCTCTTCCTCCTTATCCTTGATCAAAAAAGGTAGGTTCTATTTTATCTTTGAGGAATCCAAAAGTTGGGTTTTGGAGGATAAAACAAAGCGTGGTTTAGAAGTTAAAGAAAAAACTTTTGATTCTGACAAGGGTGTTTTGTCTGAAAAAGGGATGATTTATGATATGAACGGTAGGGGGATCAAAGTCAACATAAGGTGGCATTACCCAAAGGATAAGCATTCTATTGAGGAGGTTGAAAAAAATGCACAAACTATGGAGAGACGGTATATCGAACTTAGGGAAATAACCTGCCCGAGTGATTAATTCCAATAGGAATAGTTTTCAACCACAATTTAGGTAAATTGTCATTAGATTTATTTGTAAAAACAGTATAACTATTATTTTTAATATATCATATTATTATTTTCAAATCAACAATTAGGCTATATTGTATATATTTAAACTTGATGACAGGTCTTGCATATGTGGGTGCATATAATTTGATAATGGTTGCTCTATAGACATGCTGTAAAAGATATTTGTTTTTTGAACCGCCTTTCGAAACTCCGTCGCTACTTGCAATGAACAAAACTGGTTATTTTGGTTTATAAATACATTTTAATATCATGGATGAAAAACAATGTTGTTAATGTCTCTATTGCTTTCTGATAGAGTTTGGGTAATGCTTTCTGAAGTTTCAAAAAGGGGTGTACATCCAACACATGGCTCCATGGTGGGGATATTTAGACTTCCTGTGGATATAACAGGGCAGTCTGAAACCAACAGTATTATGAACGATTTAAAAAATTCTGGTTTCGTGTTGGATGCTTTTGCAGATAGAATTTATGTTACCTATAAATGGACTGAAAAAGGTTTTGATATCTATACCAATAAGGAACAAACTGCCAACTTAGGCATCACTGTTGAAATAGTAACAGGTGAGGTATTGGACATTATTTACCAGATTAAACCTTTGGAGTCCTTTGGTGATTTTTATTGGGTAAAGAATTATAGATACAAGGCAGATTATTTTGCTAAAGTTATTATTGATACTGTTATTCAAAACACCAAAATAGGACAAAAATTACTGGTCTATTATCAAAAAATTCAAAAACTCCCTAAAGAGGATGCCATAAAAAAACTAAACGAAATAACGCCTCTTGCAAATGCCATAAAGAAATTAAAAGATATGAACAAACAATCTTCTGTATCCGGCCTATCCTCACCTACCATTGATAAACCTTCAATGGAAAAAACACTAAAGAATGTGCCACCTGCGCCATCAGTCGCCCCTATGCCTTCAAGTCCCCCAACACAGGCAGAGGTGATAACACCAGCGGCAGCAACAAGGGGCGGACAGGGCAGCACGACACTTTCCCTGACGGGCACCGGCACAGACCATCCGGCCGCAGAGGGACCAATCGACATGGGGTTTAAATCAAAAAGACAACCTGTTGGAAAGTTTCAGG
>JACDHC010000191.1 GCA_013821245.1 Candidatus Nitrosopumilus sp. | reverse complement strand
TCGTCATCATCATGGTTGTCCGATCCCTTGCCTTTGGAACTGTCGGACTTGTCGTCATCATCATGGTTGTCCGATCCCTTGCCTTTGGAACTGTCATGAGCAGGGCTGGTTTTTCCCTTGCTGTCGGACTTGTCATAAACAGGGCTGATCTGTCCAATGTAGTTAACCTCTTCGCAATCGGAGGATTTTTTATCACCCTCAGAAGGTTTAAAGTCTTTTACAGTATCTTTGCCTATGCCACAGTTAAAAATATCGGACCCAGATCCCCCATAGAACACATCATCACCCATTTTGCCATTTAATCTATCATCAAAAGAAGTACCTCTAAGAGTATTATTCTCACTATCGCCATTTATCATTTTTGCATATGCGTTCATATTCACAGAGCCCGTCATGGCCATCCCGGTCAATAACAAGGCACCTATAAATAAAACGTGAATATTGATGGTCACAGTATTGTATTGTGAATTGTTATTAATAAACATTCAAGAACATTGCAATATTTGGTAACTCTTTGAACATTGTTATTATTAATGAAACTGTTAAGGTTGTATGGTATAATAATTTAGAACTTAAACATCAATGAATGCAACATGGAGCATAATAATTAGCAGTTCCAGCCAAACACAATATCCAAAGTGCATTTAATAAAAAACATAGGCTTATCTCATAGAACATTATTTTGTTGCAATTAAACTTTATTCTTTATTAGAATAACATTTTATATTGATGTAACAGTAAAGTATTCTTATGCATCATCATTCAAAGATAACAAAACAAAAAAGGTTTTGTTGATGGTATCAATAGTCATATAATTATTTGGGGCAGTAAAAATAAACAACAACAGGCTATTCAATATAGAGATAAACAATATTTACGTTCACAATATTTTATCAGTTAAAGATTCCTCAAAATCATTGGCGATGTGAAAATCTAAAGTATTTGTTATGTTTTTACATTGCAAAAACTATCTTCTTTATCTATTCGAAATTAATTGGCATGTACCGCAAACTACCAAAACTAACACATATATTATATTTTGGATTTTTTTCGGACATAAAATGTGAAGGCAATCCCAACTTCACAATAAAAAAACAAATTGTTTATAACCATTTTATAAACTACCACAACAAACAGCAAAGCTATATGGTCCCATCGTTATTTTGTTTCTAAAAACACAGGTTTAATGACAAAGATAAAGAAAACATTTTAAACAACCGCAACCGCAAACAAATGTCGAAAATTATTGTTTTGGAGATATTACTATGCCATCAAAAAAAACAATTACTTGAAAATATCCATTATCCTTATAGCTACATTTTCAATTTTTGCATCCATTTTAAATATTGAAGGGGGCAACTGCCTATCTAAAATCAATTCATTGGTAAATGAACAAAAACTGGATGAAAACGCCCATCCATCACAACAACAACAGCCTGAATCTCAACAAAATGAAACTCAAAACGAAAAAGAAATAAGGGAATCATTTGGACTCATAAACTATTGCTTCCTTGTTACCAATCTTTATGTTTATTCCCTGTTTGGAATAATAATAGGCATAATAATTATTGGGGTATGGTATATAAAATACAAGAAAATATGGAGCAACATTGTCAAAAGAAACAGATAGATAATTGCTTATTTTCCCCCCACACATAACCCATCCCAATTAATTTATTTGTTTATTTTGTCTGATTGTTATTAGTCATCAAAATTACATAGATTTTTAAATAATTTCAAATAAAGTAAAATCATACAGATTGTCTGACAAGGATTCCATATTAGAACTAGTTAAATCATCATATTCCAATGCTCCATCGTATAAACAAGATTATTGCGGATTGCCAGAAAACTACAAGGATATAACAACCTTACAACAGCTTTTAGAAAGCAATTACAAATACCGACCAACCAAAATTCAATTGAGGGAAAACTTAATAGCAAAAATCAAAAACAACGAGAACCCATTTAAAGGCATAATAGGCTTTGAAGAAACCGTTATTCCCGCGGTTAAAAGAGCCTTGCTGGCAGGCCATGACATATTGTTTGTTGGACACATAGGCCAAGGAAAAACAAAATTAGCTGAAATATTATCAGAAAACCTTCTCTCACCAATTCCGGTAGTTGAAGGGACCATAACCAACGATATTCCAACTGAAATGCCATATTCCCATCTTATCAGCCTTCTGCAGGATAAAGACATCCATAGGGCATTACCTGAGTTTTTTGTTTCAAAGGATTGTGAGGAGATTATAAAAAACAACAAACTAAATACAAAAATCAAATGGATAGATGGAAAGGCCAGATACAGGTACATTTTAGCAACACCAGACATCTCTGTAAAGGATTTAGTTGGTCAAATTGATGTTGTCAAGGTGATAAAAAAAGGTATTGAAGTGTTTGACATAGACTCCTATTCACCAGGTTACCTATTACAGGCCAGATACGGTATTTTATGTTTGGATGAGTTGCCCGTTCTCGATCCAAGAAAACAAGTAGCATTGCTAAGTGTTTTGCAGGAGGGCAGGTTCACCACAGGCGCTTATCCGGTATTTTTTAGGCCAGACGTCAAAATCATTGCAACGGCCAACCCAATAGACTACACACATTCGGGAAAAATAATTGAACCTTTAGCGGACCGCCTGAGAAGCCATATTGAAACGCATTATCCAAGGAGCCTAGATGACGAGATCCTGATTTTGATACAAGAAATTGACATGCTGGTGAGGAAAAACACATTCTTACCCATATTCATACTAAAAACAGTTGCAAGGATATTCCAATCACTAAGAAACAATCCAGAAGTAAACAATGAAAGGGGGGTCAGCGTCAGGTCAACAATTCACTCCCTTGAAATAATAATTGGCGAAGTTGAGGTAAAGAGGTCAGTGCTAAATGACGTTCCTACCATCCCCCGCCTTTCGGATATTTACTGTATGTTCCAATCATCCAAATTTGAACTTGATGAGATAGAGGACACCACAGAAAACAAAATAAATTTTCTAAACAACACAATCAATGAAATCATCAGAGAAACAGCGAGGGAATATTTTGCAAAGTTTATTGATTCAGAAGATCTGCTAAACATAAAGAAAGAGTTCAAAAACAAAGTCTTTACTGTACTGCAAAATCAGTACCAAAAACAGCAACAGCAAAGGCAAAAAAAACTCGTCAGTTCCCCACCTAATTTCAAATCCAACACAGACGGCTCAAACATCAGCAACAGTAGTGGAAGTGACAGTATGGGTGGCAGTTTACTTTATTCAGATCAACTAAAACAATTTCCATTTACAGGAAAAATCGTTAACAGGGCTATGGAGAAAATTAAAGACGAACAAACAGAATACATAAGGAAAGCCCGAAACGCCAACATCTCCACAAACCTTGAGTATCTAGATCACAATAATGAAACGATTGGCGATTTTGACAAACATGAGGAGACCATGGCAACAATAATTGAATTGTTTTTAGAGTACCTCAGGTTTTCAAATCCTCCAATACTGGACAGAAAAGAAAACACATTTGAATACATGGAAATTTAATTTGAACCCCAGCAACAAAAAATTTGTCTATTTTTCTAGATCTATTGAAGATGATGATGATCACGGGAAAAAAGAGAACAATGGAGCAGGGAAGCAACAGAAACAACTAACCATTAACGATTTAAACAACAAAATTAAAAACAACAACAATGAGCTACTAAAACACTTCTTTCCAGACATTTTAAAAGCATTGGGCAACAAAGCAATAAAGGAAAATACGCCGTCACTACAAGAATTAGAGCAATATCTGCAGACCCATATTCAGGAGTTAGTGGCAGAAGAGAGAATGAGGATGATGAGAAAAAGAAAGGCAAACCAAGACAGCAACAGTTCAAAAACAGTGCCATCAGAAAACAAAATAAAACACAATATTCAAAGGCAAGAGGGCAACAGCAATGCTGACAACCCCAATAACCTATCATCAGCCTCCCAGCCATCTTCCACAACCCAACAAGGCAACTTTAGGTTAAATTTTAATTTTAACAATACATCTTCA
>JACDHC010000036.1 GCA_013821245.1 Candidatus Nitrosopumilus sp. | reverse complement strand
ATGGTGATCTTTGATATCACCTTTATCTTGTTGGTTTTTTCTAAAAAAGTTTATTTAAATGACAAACGAACGGTGAAAACTTTAGTTTATTAAAAAACACTGTAATTATTTTAAATATCTGTAGATGGGCAAAATTAATGAGTCAACACAATAAAGAAATTTGATATTGTCAATAAAGGCATTATGGCCTGCATATGACACTTCATTGGTTATATAATTAATAATATCCATATTCTGGTATCTGCAAAATAACGATGATAACAATGAATAAGACTAACGGGGATATTGCTCACATCCTTCGAAAGATCTCATTTCTTTTGGAGATGGATACAAATAAAAAAAATGATAGACAAACCAATGCTATAAATTTTAAAAACAGGGCTTACAATAAGGCTGCTGATCAGATTGAAAACTTGTCAATAAATATCGAAAAACTGTACATAAATGAAGGCATTGGAGGCCTATTAAAAATTCCATCAATTGGAAGGGCCATAGCCTCAA
The DNA here is from genome assembly GCA_013821245.1 of Candidatus Nitrosopumilus sp. Lineage (GTDB taxonomy): Archaea > Thermoproteota > Nitrososphaeria > Nitrososphaerales > Nitrososphaeraceae > Nitrosocosmicus. Next base: position 13,286 of record JACDHC010000036.1, on the reverse strand, counting down.
AAATTGAAGAATTTATAAAAACTGGTGAAATTAATTATTACAACCAATTAAAATCCGAATTACCAATAAATGTTGATGAATTTCTAAACTTGGAAGGCATAGGCCCGAAAACGCTAAGACTGATTTATGATTCTTTAAAGATAAAAACTTTGGATGAACTTTATGATGCAGCGACAAATGGCAAAATAAAGACTATCGACGGATTTTCCCAAAAAAAAGAAGAGGCGATTCTAAGAAAAATTGATTTATACCGAAAAAGTAAAGGCCGATTCCTTTTAGGTGAGATTTACCCATTAGTAAAACAGATTGAAAAATATTTATCGGAATTGGATTGTGTTAAAAGATCTGTAGCTGTTGGATCTTTTCGGCGTATGAAGGAAACAATAGGGGATATAGATTTTCTGGCAGTGTCAGATGTTCCTCAAAAAGTGATTGAATCATTTGTTAGTATGCCGGAAGTTAAAGAAATATTGGGTAAAGGATCCTCTAAAGCATTTGTTAAATTAAATAACGGGATTGATTCTGATTTATTGGTAGTTCCAGAAGAAAGTTATGGTGCAGCTTTGCAATACTTTACTGGAAATAAAGAACATGGTATAGCCTTAAGAAAGATAGCTCAATCAAAGGGCTTAAGGTTAAATGAGTGGGGTCTTTTTACTTTAAACTCTACAGAAAACAGAATAGCTGGTTTAACTGAGGAGGAGATATACCACAGATTAGATTTAGATTGGATACCTCCAGAAATGAGGGAAAGTAAGGGGGAAATAGAATTAGCAAAGAGGGAACTAGAAAATACGAAGAAACCAAGGGAGGATAGGTTATTGCAATTATTGGGCTACCGTGATTTAAGAGGTGATCTTCAAGTCCACACCAATAACACGGATGGCAAAATGGCTATTGAAGAAATGGCATATTATGCCAAAGAAAAGTTTGGGCTTGATTACATTGCAATTACAGATCATACAAAAAGTTTAAAGATAACAAACGGGTTAGACGAAGGTCAAATATTAGATCAAGCAAATAAAATTTCTGAATTAAATGATAAGATAAAAAATGATGACCTTTTCTTGGATAAATTCAGTAACGAAAAAACTGCAAATATAAAGCATAAAAAAAACAGTCAAAGATCAAGCAATGCCTCATTTCGGATACTATCATCAGCCGAAGTAAATATCCTTAAGGATGGATCATTGGATATTCCAAATAATGTGTTAGATAAGCTGGATATAGTTGGTGCAGCAATCCATTCTAACTTTTCTTTACCGATTGAAATGCAGACACACAGGCTTATTACGGCTGCCCAAAACCCTAGCATAGACATAATATTCCATCCCACGGGAAGAATAATAAATAAAAGAGATGGTTATCCAGTTGATATTCCAAAACTGATGGAGTCGGCAAAAGACACTGATACGGTTTTAGAGATAGATGCTCACTATGATAGATTGGATTTAAAGGATGAGTATATTAAAATGGCTGTAGAAAATGGTGTTAGACTTGTAATTGATTCTGATGCTCATCACCAAATTCACTTTGCTTTTTTGAATCTTGGTGTAGCTCAAGCAAGAAGGGGATGGGCAAAAAAAAATGAGATCCTAAACACATTGCCAGCGCAAAATTTGCTAGACAATCTGAAATGATGTTCTGTACTTTTATAACATGTTTAGTTCATTGAAAAATAATTAGGAGAAGAAAAAAATGGCAGACCATATGCGGTCAAGAGATTGGGTATATGTGGATGGATGTGTGGTGCTATAATGACGTAATTTCAGGGCCAAATTGCATTTTGGCCTTTTTTTTGGCCTGGTTGTCCTGCATTTTTAACCCTTTTAGATTGCTGCCTCATTTTAACTTTAAAGTTTCAAACTTTTTAAATAGAGTATTGTCTTTACATTCCCCTATGGAAGAATCAAATAAAAGAGAAAATCCCGATCAAATTCCCAAAGAAGATGATACTCAAGGGCAGACAGGCAAGGTCATAAGCGAACAGAACGCAGTGGAGGGACAAAGAAAAGAGGTTAATGTTGAAAGCTATTCGATGGTTTCCAGTATTGGACAAATTCTAAAGGATATGGATTTTCCAGCCGAGAAGAGTAGGATAATTGAATTTGTAAAGCAAAGATCCGCCAATGAACAAAATAGGGATGAAATACTGTCAGCATTAGATAAGTTAGAAGAAAGATCTTACAAAAATGTCTCGGATGTAACTATGACTGCTGGATTGGTGTATTAGTTTACCCTACAAGATCTTTTGTTTTAACTGACACAAACAACAAAAACTAAATTTTTTTGAAATGAATCAAATGTAATAGATAAAAGGTATTTTAAAAAAAATAATCAGGTAATTAATTTGTATTTGGACCTGTTTGTATGGCGATGATTAAGTTCATTATCCGCCTGCACCACCACTAGAGCCACCTACTCCTGAACCTGAACCTGAACCTGAACCTGAACCTGAACCGCTACCGCTATCAGAGCCTAAGCCGCCGCCAATGCCACCTGTATTACCTCTACTTTCAACCTCTCCAGCATTATTGCCGCTAAGTGTTTCTTCACTACCCATTGCTCCTATTTCTGTTCCCTCGGTACCCACTGCTCCGCTTCCAAGGATTGGATCAGGTACTCCACCTGTCGAATTATTTGCAATTCCTGTTGCATTTTGTAGCCCCGTTGTTGCATTTTGTTGAGCAGTGGCATTAGATACAATGCCTGATGTCATTGCTGCAACAAGAAATATTGATACGGCAATAATAGCTGAAATAAAATTATTTTTCATTGTATACATTACTGTAACATTATTTTATATATAATAGGTGTATTTTGAAATTATTTAATGTCGTTTAGCCAAGTTATGTATTATAGCCCCTTATTTATATCAAAGTTATTGTTGTACCTGATGAATAAAATTTACTTTGATAAATAAAAGGGCCTCTATATTGAATTTTATCTTTAATAATATGTGATACATAGCAAATAAACCTACTATGGGGTTTTCAAGCAAAACACCTTTTGCCCTAATAGAATGCTAATACAATGACTAGCCTTATTATGTAATCTTGATACTGATGCATTATTCATTCAATAATACTTTTCTTGTAAAAGATGAAAATTATATCCCATGGATAACAATCTATAGAATTGGGGATATTACTTACCATGCCTCTACTCCTGCACTCTCCATTCGGCCGTTGTCTCTCTTAAATACAACACTGAATAATAAACAAGTACAATCCAAAATCTATACTGTCATTATTATAACTATTAAAATTATATTTGAATGACCTAAAAAAACTTTAATATTTTAAAAAAAATTATGTTAGGGCGTCTTTTATCTTTGTTTTTGCCTTGTTCAGTGTTTCTGAACTTGGTTTTCCTTCTGCATGATCTTCTGTAGTTTCTGCCTTTGCTTTAAAGTCTTGTTCTGTGTTTTTCATTTTCTTTACAGAGTCATCAATATCAGTCATTGCCAAATAATTAGACCCTAAAGATAATAAACTCTTTTGAATAAATTATGGTGGGATTGTAAAGATCGGACATTAAGCTCGGAATTTGATGTTATGGCTATGAGCCATTGTAAAAACTATGGTCAATTATATTATTGAATTGTAAAATAGATTTGGTAAATGCAATTAAAATAATACATTAGAATATTTTTATTTTATGTTTCATATACTATAATGAGCTTAATTGAATGATAATAATCAAGAACAGGCAAAGATCAACGTTGAAAAACGAAATGGTAGTAGTGAAACCTTTGATGAGGATAAACTTGCAAGAGGTGTAAGCCGCTCCGGTACACCATTCCTGATGGCAAAAGATATTGCTAAATCAATTCATAAAAAACTGGGGGAAAATACAAAAAATAATTCCATTCGCTCGATTGATATCAAGGACTATGTGGTAGAGGAATTGAAATCCCGTAATGAAAATGTAATTGCAGAGTCATATTCTGGTTACAGTAAAAACACTTTGGCTGACTTATCTGGAGACAACAAATTCGATTCTAAAGTAAGTCCAACTCAAAGAACTCATCAAAGGAGTACGTAAAACAAAAAGATGCTACTAATGAGGAGGAATCAAAGCGCGGATTGAGATAAACAGATGTATTGGTAGTAACAATCTCTGTGGCTTCTGTTTACTGCATACCCTGCAGTGGAGGCGAATTTTTTACATCCGCTTATTTATCTTCTTTTCCAAAAGGTGTTCTTGGCATATTTTGGCGCAATAGTTCACGATAACAATATAGGTTTCCTGTACTATTATCCTATTATCATAATAAAATATAATGCATATGTTAGGCCTGTTATGAGATACCTAAGAACTCTAGTTATTATTGTGTTTTGGGTATGTGGGTGAGAATCAATGATTTGGTGATTTCTTAAATTCAATAACCTGATTTACCTATAATATCTGGGTAGATTTGTTGTTTTGTTTATGATTGGAAATTCTCCTGTTAACCTGATCAAAATGAAAATTATATAATACCCAATAAGGGATTTATGTGAAAATGGTTATCTTTTTGGAGTGTTTGTACTATGGCAATATGAATTCTGTTGCAATAATGTGCTTGCATTTTACATGTCTGAACATAAAATCTGCACAAGTGCATGTTTTATTTTCTATATCTACTTTGTAGAATTTGTCTTTGTCCGTTTTGCTTCTGATTAAGTAGGTTTTTGTTTTTCTTTTTTTATTTTGGTCGTTGTGATCTGATGCTCCGCTTTCTTCCTTCTGTTCCAGTATGTTAGGTTCTAGAAGCTTTGATTCTACTATGCCATATGCTTTTTCAACCCTGTTCTCAAAGCCTTTATTTTCCATAATGTCTTTTTTTACCTTTAGTTTTGGTTTGTCCTTTGGTGCCTTTAATTTGTATTTGCCTGCCACTTTTCTTGATTGTTCCTCTCCTTTCACTGCATGGTCTTCATCTTCCGTTCCGCTTTCTATTGCCTTTTTTACCACTTCTATAACATTATCATCCCTGGTATCGGAAACATAAATTACATAAATTAATGCAACGTCTTTACCTTCATGTTTTCTTAATACCCTGCCTATTCTTTGAATTATTTGATTAATGTTTGAAGTAGTGGCCATGATAATCTCTATTCTTACCTGAGGAACGTTATACCCTATTTCTAATGTGTGCAATGATAAAAGTACATTAAAATCACTGCCCCACTTATTGAGTATCTTTTGCCTTTCCATAGTTTTTACCTTGGCATCAATAATCTTTGCATTTATCCCTTTAAGTTTTAGGGCATCTCTTAATCTCTCGATAGATTCTATTGTTTCGCTAAAAACCATGATTTTTTCATCAGGAAATTTTTTTGATATTATATCCGCTGCTGCAGATAGTTTATTTTCCGCATAGCTTAGCAATAGTTTTCTCTTTCTTACATTTGAAAACCATGCTTTTGCCATTCCACTAGCGAAACCTCCCTTTTTCAATAATGCGGTCATTGAATTGACATCATATCTTTTGAATCTATTTGAGATATTCTTTATTTTGGTGGAGCAAGTGTCATACTCTTTGGATTCTTTTTCTGTGAGGTTTACTTTAATTGGGATGACTACTGGCTTTGCAAGCCTTTTATCGCTAACTGCTTTTCTTATGGAATATCTTTTTACAGGGGGAAGCACTGCTAAAATGGTGCTATTTTTAAAGTCAGATTCATTTAAGGTGGCAGTGAGCCCCAATATAGCTTTTTTAGGATCTTCAACTACCGTATCGAAAATTTTGCTAAATGATTTTGCTGTGTCTCTAATTAAATGCACCTCATCAAATATTACCATATTTGAGCGCCTGATTAAATTAAGATTCCTTATTACGCTCTGGTATGTACTTATCACTATCTCTTTGGTCTCTTTTCTTTCACCAAAATATGCCCCAACTTTCTCTTCTTGGATGCCATATGAGAGTAACCTGCTGATAGTTTGGTCAATCAATGAAATCCTTGGAACAAGAAATAAAATGTTAAAGAATGAATAGCGAATACTGTTAGGATGAATATTGCCTTTCTTCACAGAATCACTTTCTATGTCCGTTGATTGGGTTGGAATGCCTACAGATGTTACATCAGTTAGTAATGGCAAATTATTTTTTGTTGTTTTACCTTCAGCACTGCTATGATATAAAGGAACTGAGGATTTGCTATAATTTAAAAAACGTTTTGCACATTCAAACGCTATTTCGGTTTTACCCGTTCCAGTACTGTACAATATTGTTCCTCTATAGTTGTTTTCAATCCACGCATCAACTGCGGCTGTTTGATCTTGCTTCAGAGTAAATGGGAATTGTAAAAGCGATATGGCTGGAATGAGTGTTTGTGGTGTTTTAGGAAAATCTGTTTTTGATGCACCGTTTGCATTTGCGTTGATTTTTTCTATTCTATCATTACTCATGGCATGGATTCATAAATAGCTGTCCTTTTACAGTGGTCATTTGGGTGAAAATCTAACATAATAATGATCTTTTTGATTATTATATCTTTGTAATCTAGGAGAATTTAATTCATATGGCAATAAATTACAAACTTAAATTAAGAATGAATTTCAAGTCTAATGGTCTTTCCAATCTTTACTTTTGGTTCTTGCTCTATTTGTAAGATGGTGCCGTGATTACAATACCGAAATCCTCTGCTGATACAATGAAAGGCGAGAGTTCTAGTCGGCATTGAACATTCAAAAGCAGTTTCTGAAATGAACCAGAACATAACAATAATAATGCATTCAGAGTACTTTTAATTTCTGAAGTGTCATTTCTTACCAAGTCTCTTTCAGCTCCTGTTCTCTCTTTAATGTTTGCAAGAGTGCTTTATGCAATAAACTGGTTTAACATCTCTTCTATATTTTATTTGATTTTATTTGATTTTAAGCAAGATGTGTCTATGCTTGGATTAGTAACAGCCAGTTTTCTTGTAGGTATAGGTATTTTTCAAGTCCCAGCCGGAATACTCGCTGCAAAATACAATCCAAAGAAAATTGCAGTATTTGGAATAATGGTGTTGTCCGTATCGTCTCTTCTCTCTGGTCTTGCTACAGAGTTAATCCAAATAGCTTTTCTAAGGTTTCTTGTAGGGGTTGGAATGGCATTTTTCTTTGGACCTAGTGTCATTTTAATTTCTGCATATCTAGGGAAGGGTTCAGATGGTCTTGGAGTTGGAATATTAAACTCTGCCCACTCATTGGGCGGAATAATTGGTCTATTTGGTTGGATTGTTATTGCACAAACTTTTGGTTGGAGGGCAAGTTTGATAATTAGCGGTATATTGGGAGTTATAAGTGGGATATTTTTAATTTATGGGCTAAAACAAAAAAGACAACAACGGCAACGGCCTAATAAAGATGATGATAACCGACATCCCCAACACAATTTGCATGATGCCTTAAAAAACCTAAAACCAGATCGTAAAGATCATGAAATACAACAATCGGATTTTAAAATTAAACTCTCTGATTTAAAACTGGTCTTAATCAATAAACAAATGATCATTGTGGGGTTATCATTACTTGGAGTTCAAATAGGCTGGAATTTAGTTTCTACATTTATTGTTCTCTATTTAAAAAATGATTTGCACCTAAATCCCTATTTTGCTGGTATTGTAGCTGGGCTTGCAATGGTGTTTAACGTTGTATTTGCTCCAATTTTTGGTCGGATTTACGATGGAACAACAAAAAGGCACAATAGCAATCTTGGATTGATGTTGCTAATTATTTGTGGTGTAGTTGTTTCAATTAACATTGCATTAATTTCTCTGGAAAACATCTATGTTATAGCTGCCTCAATCATTATGATAGGCATTTTTATTTCAGGAGGTTTTGTTGTTCCATACACAAAAGCAAGAGAAATAGCAACAATAAAACTGGATCAACGTCATTACGAAACTCTTGCTGTAAGTTTTGTTAATGGCTTGTCTTTGTTTGGGGCATTTTGGGTGCCATTTGTATTCTCACTCATAGCGTTACATTTTGGCTATCCTACCGCATGGTTGATTGGGGGTTTCCTGACTATATTATTTATAATCCCGATAGTTAAACTTGCAGTGTAATTTGCATTTTGAAATTGCATTCAATAGTTTTATTCGGTATCAACAATGGTCCCTTATTGATTTATGATGTGTATGGGAACGTGATCCTGGCAAAACCCTAAATTGTTGATAGCAATGGACCGGGTTTTCGGTGGCAGCTGTATTCTCTTACTTTTCCCCTTTATCTGAAGAAAAGATTTACCTACTCTATTTGGAGTGCATATGGTATAATCAGTAGAATAAACCGTATTTGCTCAGGAAACAGAAATATGGATAATATTGGTGATATGCTAATAATGCTAATATACTTATTTGCAATTCAAAAATAAACTTAGTCCAACGCAAATGAATCTTGTTGGGTTAATATTGGGGTTACCATTAAACTGCAACAGCCAATCTAAAACAGAACTTTTTTTTAATAATTGTCTTTTTAGAGATAATTGATATGGTAAATCATATGGAGCACAAAGAAAAAATATAAAATTGATTACAAATTTGAACCAAGGTTTTCCCATTGCTCCTCGTCAGAGACTTCGTCTTCTAATAACTCCTCAAATATTTCATGAGTCACGACATCTGTCATTCTGTATTTTTCACTCAACTTGCTGTATGCCCCGATAGCACATGCTTCAGCTTCTAATACATCTTGTATCACTTGTTTTATATTGGAGGGGTCAGAAGGTGGTGCTTTATACCCACATGCTGAATTTTGAATCAGTTGATCAAATTGCATTATTGGAGTTCCGCCTAGCTGTATTATTCTATTTGCAAGTCTTTCTGCGTGGTTTAGCTCATCAGCTGATTGTTTTATAAGAATTTGTTTTACTGTATCAGCATCCATTCCTCTAATCCAATGGGCAGTAAGCCAGTACTGATAATGCGCAAGCCACTCATCTGCATATGCCTTTTGTAAATCTGAAATTACCTCTTGGAGGTTTGCTTTTACTATCTCCTTTCCTTTTCTTCCCATACAATCTACTTAATTATGATTATATAAATACGGTTAGTGTTATTTTGCCGATGGATTAAATTTAGTTTTCATGGAATTCAGATCATATGTTCATTAGGTGTTGTATATTCTGTTTGCGTGTTTGAAAATAAACCAAAACATGCTGACAGGGATTTTTTGCTTTGGATAATACGTGTATTGGTTTGAAGGAAACCATCTGTTCCATAAACTAACAAATTGGATGTATTGAGTATTAACAGCTAGTTTTGGTGATTTTGGACATTAGACGCTTTCAGTTTAAGTGAGCACCTGTGTTAACTTTATCAAATCTTTAGGATTCCTCACACCTATTTGTATCATTTGAAATATCCTATCTGCGGGTTTGTATTTTGCAAAAAAAGCTGTACTTTTTGGTAGGTCTATAAACTATGTTGACTAGGTGTAAATAGTATATCTTGGAGGCCATATTAAAATCAACCTTAAAGCGTCAATTGCCCTATCTCATAGGAGGAACAATAACTGGTATAATTATTACATATTACTATGGGTTTTTGTTTTCCATTATAGTTAACAGTGTTGCCTGGTTTGTCATATCGACTGTTGTTAACAAATATTATTGGAACTACACCGGTTTTAAGGATGAAATGTATCTTGTTTCAAAATATGTTGTTAACAGGAAAAAGAACACATCTAAAAAAACATGACATGTTAATAAGTCAGTTGATAACAGGTAGCAAAGAGTAAGTTTCTATAAATCATAAGCAATATTAATTTTTTAAAAAAAAGAACAACTACAGCATTCGTTTGATGATTTTGTTTTTATGGTGATGGAAACCAATAAGAAAGGATGTTGATTTGCCATTTGTTTTGACGATTTGAGAGCAGCAGCATTAAATACAGGGAATATGGCATATATGCGAAACAAAGTCGATGTTGCATTTAATTCCAATCAGTATATGAGAATATGCTTAACAATAAAAACAAGGAAAAACCTGTCTATGATATTGAACAGAGATCTAACAGAGAATGAAACATGGGAAATCATAAAACCTGTTTGTAGGGAGTTATACGAATTAGTGAATGAAGGGCATATTCAGTTTGTATCTGGGATACATAATGTAAATGACGGAACATATAAAATAAATCTAAAAAGCAATCGATTACATTTTGCATCAAGAGGGCTAAAAGACAGTATTGGAGACATAGAGTATAATCATGGGAAAATTAGGATAGGTTTGCGATCAAATGGTATTCCAGCAAATGTTTTTGTAGACCTAATCTAGAGGTGGGATATGGTAAATACTTCTTTTTAAACCCCGTTAGGGGGGGAAAACTTGGGCATATGCAGTCATCATACACCCAATGTACATAATGCTGAGTAGTTATTGTCATTGTTATTGTTGTTGTTATTGTCCTTTGATTTGTAGTCTATGATTAAAACACATGAAAGGATTTGACGAAATTCTGTTACCATTGATATAACAAAAAGGCTCACGCATATGTCGTGAATAGTGATTGATTTGTCTAACTATGATAACAATTGTTTAAAATGGGTTAAAAACTCATTTTCAAAATAAGCAATTAAATGTACTAATTATTGTCATTTTCTTTGCCTCCAGTCTTGTAAATGCCACTTATCTCAGGTATGATATATATTCTATAAACACATAGCAACGGATATGAGAAAACCTGGAAATCATAATGGTTTTGGTAATGGATTACTAATGCGATTACTAGCATATCTCTTAACTACATTTATCATTCCGTTTGTAATCAACATGATAAAAAAAAAATTAGTCGAAAGACAACGTCTTGATTGTTATAGATGTCACGGAAAGTTAGAAGTAATTAATAAGGGCGAATATTACTGTAAGAATTGCAAGATTATAAGAATGGACAATGAGCAGTAGTCAGAAAATATTGTAATGTTGATGCCTTGCTGATTTGTTTTTGTTGAATTTGGGACATTTTCAATATGTCTCATAAGAGTAGTTTCCGGAAATATTTTTAATTTCTAATTGGTCATTTTTTTACGCTAAAGTTGGTTATTTTATGGATAATAGCCGATCAATGGCCAAAATAATGATGGAGCATATTTCAACCATATACTACCAAATTGGGCATCTTTGAATTTTTGGAAATTCATTTTAATAAAGTTGTTGAATTATGGCGAAAGAAGGGCATACAACCACTTACAATTAAAAAATACCTATTATATGTTATGTTATGCTACTCAATTGGTTTGAATGTGTTACCATAGAAATAAGGAATATGGTATTAAATTTTTGATATGCTTTTAAAGTAGCTTAGTTGAAAAAGAACCTATGAAGCGCTGATAAACAATATATTATTTGATAATCTAAATTCTGACATACATATAATGGTGAATGAAAATTCCAATAACAATACATTTTATCTCCTATCCATTGTAATTTTGCTTTCAATGGCAGGAGGCATAATGTTTCCTTCAATTGCAATTATTTTTGAACCGTATTTGTTGATATGGCTTGGGTTATTGTTATTTTTTAATTTAATTCGATTGGATGCAATTGATCTGTTGCCTGTTTTCACCAGCCCAAAATACCTAATAATACTAACAATAGTAAAGCTGACTGTTATCCCTTTAGTACTGTATTTTATCGTAATGTATGTGGTATACCCAAAACCCTCCACAGACACCATACTAGCTATATTCTTATTGTCGGGGATTTCTACCGGTCTAGGGTCACCATTTGTTGCAAATTTTGTAGGCAGTAAATTACCTATTATAGTAGGACTGATAATAGCCACATCACTTGCTGTACCTTTTATCCTGCCTGGTATGGTTTACCTATTGTTCAAAAGCCAATTTTCAATTCCTATACTTGATATGGTGCTTCTATTATCGGGAGCATTATTTGTTCCTTTAGCAATAAGCCACATTATGAAAAAATATGCCTATGCAACAACACAGATGTTGGACAAAAAATCCCTGATTTTTTCCATTGTTTTTATATTTTTGATGAATTTTGGGGTATTTGCAAAATATTCCTATTATTTCTTTTTTGACATTACCTTTGTATTGGAGAATGTTTTAATTGCATTTTTGTTATTTGGTGTGTATGGTTTTATGGGGTATACTTTCGCGCGATTTATGGGTCTTGATAAACAAGAAAGGATTTCAGTATTCATTGCAATGACCTGGGTAAATAACATGCTGGTAGTGGTATTTGCTCAACAATTCTTTAATCCACAGATAGCTGCACTGTCTGCCTTTTTCAATGTCCCTTACTATGTAGGAATCCTAATTTTGAAGATGACTGTGGCACGACAAATCTCCAATCAATAATTAAATCTGTTTAATACCGTCAGTTTGATATTTGAAATTATGGGGTTATGGATTTTTTTGTGCTCAATTATAACCAAAAGTCCATCAATTTCCATTTTCCCAGTTTAACCCATAAAATATCATTTCATTTGCAAAAAAAATCCTTTTTGGAGCAAAGAATGTATTTTACATTTTAATTAGATATTTAACATTGTATCATGGATATGTTATATTGGCAGCAGCATTAAAATGGAAATAGAAAGATTTTATAAAAAGTATAGGAACTATATTCTCTTCAATAAGAATATTATTATTTCCGGAATATTTGCTTTCTTTGGGGGGGCATTATTCACTCAGCTGTACACACAATATGATGCCAATAATCTTGCCAATTCCCTGGTTACTCTATCAATAGAATACGGGATTTATATTCCACTTTTCGCATTATTATTTTATATAGATAATAAAAAAAGATATGTGGATCCTTCTACCGGAAAGAAAGATCATGGGAGGATAAAGACTGATATCAAGAAATTAATTACTGCGTTCTCCATTTCAGAAGTGATATTCTCTTTTGCAAAGATAACTATTCATTATGAATTGCTTCAACTGCGTTTAGTTGAACCATACCAAGCATCGATGATTGGTTCACTTGTAGCATGGGCAATATTTTTGGTATCAATAAACCTGAGTATAAAAACTGTAAATCTTTTTCGTCCAAAGTAAACCTGCTAATGCTGTTTTTAATTTAATCTAATTCAATTTAACCTAATTCGATATGCAACTTGTCATCGTGATTTGCATACCTGTGTAATGCGAATTGATCCTTTGGCAAAAATCAAAAACAATATCCACAAATGTAAAATTATTGCCCATCACTGATTTTGAAATGTATCCAACAGAATTTAAAACCAAAGTCATACTCCTAAAATTACGGAAATAATGCAAAAACCGGTCTTAAAAATACTCAAGATCTCATTAACAAATATATCAAAACAAATAATAG
>JACDHC010000190.1 GCA_013821245.1 Candidatus Nitrosopumilus sp. | reverse complement strand
CCAGTAGCCTTCATTCATCTTTTAGTTTTGCAGTTAGTCATCCATATACCAATTAAGATTTAATACTTTTTGCCACCTACCGAAAATATGTCTCTTCTCTCAAAGTCAGAGATTCAATATCTTCAGAATCAGAAGCAGGTTTCAAAGCGCTATGAGTACAAGTTAAAGTCCATTATCCATAGGAAGGTTTCCGCATTTCTTCAAAATGAACTGCCGTTATTATTAAAATGTCATTTAATGGAATTGGATACCTTTAAGAGCCTTGGTAAGGCAAAGGTCGTGGGTCCAAATCCCACCCAAGGCTTTTTAAAATGATGGGAATAAATTTTTAAAATAACTGAAAAGTACATTATAATGGAATATATCCATTTTTAAAATTAAAAGTATACTAATCATTACTAATAGGATTACTTAAAAATATATTTATGCAAAGAAACCTGTAAACTTTATAAACTTTGTTTGTTATACTAACTTAATGAAAATTTTAATGATCTTATCTATTCCATTGATATTATCTATGAGTATAATGCTCGGATTAAGTTCTGCAGATTTGGGTGTCTTTGGCCAACAAGCAAACCAAACATCACCACAAGCAAACCAAACATCACCACAAGCAAACCAAACATCACCACAAAGCCAAGGTCCACAAATGACTGATAAGCTATTAAGTTTAGCTAATGAGGCTCAACGTGCATTAAACGAAGGTAATGAGACTGCTGTAGCAGAGAGTGTTGGCCAAATACAAGGTACATTGATAAATGCTTCAGAGGCTGAAGGCAAACAGGTTGTTATCATACCTTCTGATGTGGTAAGTGAAAATGCTGAAGATGTTGCAGGTGTAGATAGTGATACTGACGATGAGTCAGAATCCGACTAATTTTTTTATTTTTTCTAATTAAGTCAAATTTCAATTATAATCCAAAATATTAAAAAAGAGGTCATTCAGATGACAGTAAATTTATTATCTTATTGGTAATCCTTTTTGCCTTTGTAATACTGACGATATGTCACTAACAGAATGTATTTTTGCCATTCATATAATATCATATTGAAATGTTGATTATTGCTTTCATTGAAAGGATTTGGATAATTTGATGCTTTATGCTAAATTTGATTTATGACAACAATTAATTATGTGTCATCAATAATAATTATAAGGGTTCATTTTAGTTGAATAATCATTGTAACAATTCTTATATAATATTAAAACAAAATACATAAAAATAAACGAGTATCTAGTCAACATGACTATGTTAAAAAAAGTTTTATTGTTATCCATACCTTTAATTATGGCAACGAGTTTAGTTTTCGCTTCTGTAAACCTTAATGTTATTTATGGTCAGCAAAATCAAACATCGCCACAAAGTGATAATCAAACAAGCAATTTGAAAATCGAAAATCTTTTAAAATTTTCAAATAATGCAGTTATTGCATTAGGAGACGATAATGATACTGCTGTAGCCCAATACATTGAGCAATTTCAAAATTCTATAATAGATACAACAGGGAAGCAGGTTATTCGAGTGCCTGCGGATGCAGAAGTCTCAGAATAGATATTTCCATCCTACAATTCATAATTGTAAATAAAATATTATTTTTGGTTTAATATAATATTCCATTCATGTATATTTATTCTATTTCAGATTGATTTTTTTCGACTTCTGATGTGGGCTTTATTCTCTTTCAATATTTAAAAATAAATAGCCAAAAATTCAAATTCAATAATTTATGATATATATATTAGTTAACTGAAATAAAATTAATTAAAGCGGGGGTTGTAGAGCCTGGCCAAATTAATTGAAACAATTTTGGAGACGCGGGACTTAAGATCTTTATAAGGGATCCCGTCTCTCAGGGGTCCGTGGGTTCAAATCCCACCCCCCGCACTAGTAAATTAAAATGACTGATTTATTATCATTGTATTGCATAGATTATTACATTGAAAGTATGACATATTGTTATGCATCCCTATTCATGTGCCCGAATATTTTTAACGAGTTTTTCATTAAAATTAGCATTAAAACAAAAATTGTGTTATAATTTTCACCCTAATTTTTAATGTATATCTTCTTTTATCAAAATAAATTTGTTTTTGAGTGTCTTTAACAAATGTTATTTAACTTTATTTTCGTTTAGTTTTTCTTTGTTTTTCAGTATACTTTTAATAAAATAAACATGAATCCTGTTGTCTTCTGTTAGCTCTGGATGAAATGATGTTCCAATTATATTGTTTTGTTGAACAGCTACAATTTTATTATTATATTTTGCTATCGTTTTAACATCTTTACCAGCTTCTTTAACAACAGGCCCTCTGATAAACACCGCTTTAAATGGTTTTTCACCAATCATTGGTATGTTTAAATCTGTTTCAAATGATTCATGTTGCCTACCAAACGCATTTCTTTCTACCGTTATATCTAAATTCTTTAATAATTTTTGTTTTGTTTCTCCAATGGTTTTATCTTGAACTCTATTTGCTAATAATATCATTCCTGCACATGTAGCTAAAACCGGTAAACCCTCAACAATTCTCTGATTTAGTAATTCCCAATTGGATTGGTTCAATGACATCAATATGCTAATTACAGTGCTTTCCCCTCCGGGAATTATTAATCCATCTACATCAAGTATTTCTTCGTAATTTTTTACTTTGACTACTTCTCCTGTAACACCAGATTCATTCAAAGCTGCTCTACAGGAAAGAATATTCTCCTCGATGTCGCCCTGTATACTTAAAACACCAATTTTCAAATCCTCTTTCAAAAGGAGGGACCTCGTTCTTGCATCCTTAATTCTAAATTTTTTGTATCAAGGCCTAACATTGATTTTCTCTCATCTACCGATTTTTGTGCCTCCATTACCTCTTTCACATTATTATGATGGGTAGTAGCTATTACTATGGAAGTTGCTCTTTGGGTCGGGTCTTCTGATTTGAAAATACCTGATCCAACAAAAACTCCATCACATCCTAAATTCATTAAAAAAGCTGCATCAGCCGGAGTTGTTATTCCGCCAGCTGCAAAATTTACAACTGGAATTCTTCCTAATTTCCCTACCTCTTTAACCAATTCCAGAGAGACCTTATGTTCTCTTGATATCCTTATTAATTCTTGATAATCATTTTCATAATAAGCTGATTTTAGTTCTCTCACCTCTTTATTTATTTTTTTTAGGTGGTTTACTGCTTCTGCAACGTTTCCTGTACCTGGCTCTCCTTTTGTTCTAATCATTGACGAACCTTCTTCAATTCTTCTCAAAGCCTCTCCCAAATTTTTAGCACCATTAACGAAAGGCGTTGTAAAATCCCACTTCCATATATGATTCTCGTCATCAACAGGCGTTAACACTTCACTTTCATCGATCATGTCTACACCACAGGCTTCTAATACTTCGGCTTCTGATGTGTGCCCTATTCTACATTTGGCCATGATGGGTATGGATACTGCATTCATTATATCGGTAATTGATTTTACACTTGCTGTTCTTGCAACACCACCAGCTTTTCTTACATCGTAGGGTAGTTTGTCCAAAACCATTACTGCAACAGCTCCTGCATCCTCAGCTATTTGAGCTTGTTCTACATTTGTTACATCCATTATTACCCCATGTTTTTGCATATGGGCAAATCCTCTTTTGAGTAAGGTACTTCCTCTAACGATTATGCCGCTTTCGATGATTTTTGTTTTTTGTCCCTTTGAGTTAGAATCTGAAGAAATTAATGAAATGGCCATAATATTTTATATATACTATACACAATAGAGGTATATTATTATTGAGTTATCTTTAATTACAGATTCTAATGGTTTTTATAAATATTTATTGTCATATAATAACCATAAATTAAAATTTTGTTAACTTGTATTTTTATATTGAATAATAAGTTAATGATGCTTGTTAGTATATATCTTTACTTTTGATTATACCTCTTTTTGTTATGCATTTCCATTAAAATAGAAAATTCGTTCTATTTTTTAAAATTTATTCTCAGTAGTATATTTTATTTAAATAATAAGAGGATTTTAAAAAACAATAATATGAGTTTTTGATTTTATGGTTATTTTATCAATATCAATTCAAA
>JACDHC010000189.1 GCA_013821245.1 Candidatus Nitrosopumilus sp. | reverse complement strand
AGATAAATCGGATATCTTAATTTCTTCACAGGCCTTTATTGCTGCCTATGTTAGCGGCATAGGGATACCATTATTTCCTTTGATGGTTTTCTAATATCATAACACTTTTAAATTTATATTTCTCTCTTTTTTTTAGTTTTTTTATGATAATAAGATGTGCTGATTGTGGTTGTAATCATCAAGATTGTAAAAATGGAAAATGTCCTGATTGCAAATTAGATGCTTGTTGTTGTTTATACACCACCCATTCTTAAACACTCAATAACACCGAAATTTTGAAACAGAACCTAAAATTTACATATTTTATATCCAGTAACTAATTACTACTAACTATTCAAGAAGTAAAGAACATCTTACACCTGTAATGGTTAACGGAAAATTATATGTTATAGGTTGAAGGACTAATGAATGTCTACTAATGTTGATGCTAGCGAGGTCTGATCTAAATACAGACCAGTGGATTATATTAGAATCAATCCTTTTTAAATAGGTGGTTTATATTCTGCAACAATAGACAATAAATCACTATCAAATAAGTCATAAAAGAAGGGTTTTGTATTGGATTATTGCGAATTTTCTTTTATGTAGAATACTTTTGATACTACAACAATATGGTTATCAAATTATATGATATATAGGCTGGGATATTTGCTGCGGCATTACTTGAAAATCTCTTCCACATATACCAAGCGAATTAATATTCAATTGGCGGGAGTTACTGCATATTCTAAAAACATGGGATTAGCAGAGGGTGCATTAGGTATGGCTACAACGGCAGCAGCAGCCGAATCAACTATGGTTGCAATAATAATTTATTATACCTCAAGTCATATGGGAATGGATCGGATACATCAATATGTGTTAAGACGCCAAGTTAAAAAATAGGGAATTATGAATCTACTACCTAAGTAAAATATAATAAACATCCGTTTTCATCACTAATGATAAAACAGAACCTAAGTTTGCTATTTGTTAATGATTTTGCTGTTTGTTTATTGTTTATATGAAAAATCCTGCAATAAGATAAGTCAAAGAAGGTAAATCTGGCAGTATAGCATTTGTTAAAAGAAGTGGTGAGGGCAATGTTGCTATAGAACAGAAGAAAATGGCAAAAATAAAAGCACTATTAACTACCACTGCTTCTTCTGCTATTTCTTTCTCTTATACCTTTTTATAAACTCCTCTAGTTTTTCCATAGTTTGAGGATGCAGGTGATGCTCTATGCCTTCTGCGTCTCTGTTTGCAATCTCTTCGTCTATTCCAATCATTTTTAGAAATTCAACCAACAGGTCATGATTTTTGTGAATGTTCTTTGCAACAGCAATTCCCTCAGAGGTTAATTGAAGGCCGCGATATTTTTCATATACCAGGTAACCCATTTTATCTAGCCTTTTAACCATTTTAGTAACACTTGGTGAACTCACATGGAGATAGTTTGCAATGTCTATAGTCGTGGCATAGCCTTTTTTTTGTATTAGTTCATACATTACCTCAAGGTAATCCTCCATTGCATCGGTGGTTGTATCGATACGCTCTTCTTTTCCTTCCCTCCTTTCATTATTGTGAGCATCACGAATAGATTCAAGGCGATTATCGCTGCTAACATTTGGTTTATCATCCAATTCCCTAAACAATGGTATTTCCTTCTCCAATCATTTTTTATATTCTTTTATCGGGTTTATCATATACTATATGCACACCAACCAGTCAAGATGGTATTAGCAATGATGTACCATACATAATTGCCATTCCCACTATAAACCCTGCAACAACAGACGTACTTAACAATGATGGCTTATTTTTGTTTTCAGCATCAATGTCGCTACTATTATTCTTGTTATTATTTACCATCATAGAAGCAATGGAGAACACCACTTGAAATATTGCGCCAGCACCTATTGCCAAAAATACTATTGCAGCCAAAGGGGAATACATAAACCCTCCAATCCACGTTCCGACTATCGCAGGAGCGCCAGCTATTAGCCCCATTAACAATAGTTTTCGTACCTTGACTTTACCTGCCTTAGCCATTGGAGCTACTATTGCCAAGCCTTCAGTTGTATTGTGCAATGTAAAGCCAACTATCAGAAAAGTGCTGAGTGCAACTTGACCTAACAGAACAGCAGCACCTATTGCCAAGCCTTCACCAAGGTTGTGCAATCCTATGCCTATTGATATCATTAATGATATTGCTAGGGGCTTTGCCATCATTTCTTTTTCAGAGACTGGATTAAGGACGGGTAATGGTGACGGTGTTGGTGACGGTGTTGTTACATTGGCATAGTGTGAATGTTTTATAGCCGTAGCACGTTCAACGAGTTTTCCAGATACATACAACAATGACAAAAATGAGATGATTGTAACCATTGCAATCAACACCTGGCCGTTAAAGGCTCCAGCAACGTTTTCTCCGGCAATTTCATTTCCTTCTACCAGGGCATCTATACCCAAAAACACCAGCAGGCCTGCAGTAAGACTTAGGAAAAAACTGTACATGTTTGTGCTTAGTCTTTTTATGAATGGGTACCACAAAAGACCTATCAGTACAGGAATAACCCCAACATAAGTACCAATAACCGCAAAAAAGGACGCTTGTTGTATGTTTGGAGTCGGAGCCAGAGCCGCAGCCTCCACACCTTTGCTAAATCTTGTGCCATCCGAGGTTGTAATTCCAATATCGTAAGGCACCCCTTCATTCCAGTTGAATGGTATTATGACTTTAGCCTCTGCAAGTCTTGGCAAAGTTTTACTTGGCTCAATTGCAGCTGCCGTTATTCTGTCGTTTACATCAGCTAGTGAGATTTCAATTGTCTCAGGCCCTGTGTTTCTAATTGATGATATGATCTTACCCTCGTGAAACTCTATTCTCTCAATGGTGACATCAGGCAATGGTGTTCCCGTATTAAGAAGCGCCTGTCCGGGGCCAAAAAGAAAAACAATCATTCCTGCCAATACCACTAGAGGAATTAACGCAATAACGATTGTTTTTGTTTTGCTAAACCTTTTATCGTTTTTATTATTATCAAAAGTATTTTTTTCTTTTATTTTCATTTCTCTATCTACTACCTTCGCTTCTTATTCCTTTAGATAGATTGACCTGGCAAATAATTAACGCCACTTTCAAGATGAGAATAGTTTGTTTTGGTTTCTTCTGTAGCATAAGAAGTGGTGTTATTATTAATCTCATCTGGAAGAGGTGACTTTTCTCCCTTATTCAGTGCTACGGCATCTGGCTGGTTTTTAGATTCTTTCACCAATAATGTACCAACCCATCCCTTTTCTGCAAATTCTGTCTTGTGTGCATGAAACAAGTATGGACCTGGATCTTTATAGCTGAATTCTAGAATGGCCCTTTCACCTTGACTCATTGTTGCCACATCTGTTAATTCGTGTGGGGTCAAGCTTGTTCCACTTTTGTAAATATTAAACATATTTGCATGCAAATGAAAATTGTTTATCTGGTCAAACTCAAGCATGTTTACCAAGTATACCCGTATTAACCTGTCCTTTTCTATTTCAATGGGTTGGTGCATATAGTAATTGGAAATTCCATTTACTGTGTAAAAGTTGTTTTCAGTGTCAAAATCAGTGTCATATCCATTCATTACCATAACCATTTCATCTGCGGGTGGACGGGGTGTTTTGGGATCAACAATAAAAACACCATAAAGACCCCTTTGAATATGCTCTTCCAAAGGCTGCACATGGCAATGGTAGGGAAACACTCCAAAAGGTTCGGCAGTAAATTCGTATACAAACTTTCCACCTGGTGCAACACCGTCAAACACCCCATCCATTTCTGATGAATGTTTTCCATGAAAATGCATTGTGTGGGTATGTGAACCATTGTTTATGAAATTTATTCTGACTATGTCTCCTTCTGTTGCCCTAATGGTTGGGCCTGGAATCGTTCCGTTAAAGGTCCATGTATCAAAAAAAACCCCAGGGGATACCTCAAGGTTTTTGTCTTGTGCTATTACGGTATATTCTCGCACTGTTGTTCCGTTTTCATTTGTGGACACCCGTCCATAATTAAACTCCCTTAGGTATTTCATGGGCTCTATATCCGTTGTGGATCTAGAATCTTCACTCATGGAATCCA
>JACDHC010000035.1 GCA_013821245.1 Candidatus Nitrosopumilus sp. | reverse complement strand
GAACGCGGTACCCTCACGCTGCGCCAGCGCTTCGCCTGCGGCGGCGCGCCGACCTGCGTGGTGTTCGCGCCTTGAGCGGCATGGGCGGCATGGGCGGCATGGGCGGCATGGGCGGCATGGGCGGCATGGGCGGCATGGATATGGATTAGGCTGTTCAAAACATAGACCATTCGTCCGTTTTTCTTACTCCTTATTTTTTTTTTTGACTTTGACATTTTTGATATTGAGTTTAATTTGTTTTTGCACATATTCCCTCAATCGTATCGTATTTGAAGCAAAAAGTACAACACCACCACACCACACATATGTTAATTATGCGATGTTCTGTTAGATGTGGTGTTTGGAATCCTCTTATTCTGATGGCCGCAAAGGCAATGAGAACAACAACAACAACAACAACAACAGCAACAGCAATAATTATTGCATTTGTTTTTCTGGAGGGTATGCGCACCTGGACAAAATCGATGAGACCCGGTTTCTCTCCTCAAAATCGGATGTCAATATAATTTTTAAAAACATTTACCACAAGCTAAATGAAACTATTCAATCCAATCCCATGGATATTAAAATAACAATAC
This sequence comes from Candidatus Nitrosopumilus sp., assembly GCA_013821245.1. GTDB lineage: Archaea > Thermoproteota > Nitrososphaeria > Nitrososphaerales > Nitrososphaeraceae > Nitrosocosmicus. The sequence goes on along the minus strand of JACDHC010000035.1, from coordinate 13,552 downwards.
TGCCTGATTTTTTTATCGATAGGGTTATCAAAATTTCCAACATGGAATATTTGACGGATGTTGTGGAGAGAAAAATCAAAGTTGGGGGTGGCAGCGTTCGTGGCTTGAGCAGTGTTGACATAAAGGGGGGCAACGCTGTCAATGTTGCATATTGTCTTGCAAGACTCGGAGTGAAAGTTGATCTTTTTACCGTTGGAGATGAAGTTGGCCACTCTGTTTTGGACACTGTATTCAAAAAATTTTCATCGCAAGTGCATTTGCACATTAAGAATGGCAAACATGGTTTAACCACTATATTTGAATTTACTGACACCTCTTTTTCTGTTTCAAATGTTATGCTAAGTGATGTGGGTGATAATGGTAATTTCGGTCCCGAACTAATTGAATCCACCACCAATTGTGACGATGATGGTGTGTTGTCAATTCTAGGTTCTTCGTCTGCGGTAGTTCTAACAAACTGGGCATCAAATTTGAGGGGAACCGAATTAATGAAATATGTTTTCAAAAACTCTGCAAACTCATTGCATTTTTTGGACCCTGCTGACATAACCGAGAGACGTGGGGAATTTGTTCGGGATTTGAAAAATCATTCGGAATTAATTGATTTGTTGAGCATAAATGAGAACGAATTGCTTCAAATAATCTATGCCCTTTCTGACACTGATGATGTGGTTCCCATTTCTTTGGATGAAAAAAACACCGGTCCAGTAACACCCTTAAACCTTTGCAAACATGCAATGTTTTTGTCAAACCTCTTTAAAATCGACTTTTGCATCCATACTATGATGGGTTCTGTTTGGTCTGATGGCTGTAAGACAGTATTTGTTAATTCAATTACGCCATCTAAAATCAACATAGTAAGTGGGGCTGGTGACTCATGGGATTCTGCGTTTTTGTTTGGTCACCTAATGAACTTTACGGATGAGGAAAAATTGTGCTTTGCAAATTTATTTGCGTTTTTATATTTGGAAAATGTTTATGATGACCCACCGTCATTGTTGGATATTGTTAGTTACATCCATGATTATTACTTTTGAGCCTAATTTCTTTATTTAGCCTTACTGGATGATTTTGTGTGATGATATAGAAGGATTGCTGTTATGGTTTTGCAGTCTCTTATGTCTCCATTAAAACAATAACACAGTGCGTCATCTAGTTTTATAATCATGTTTGATATGTTCTCATCATCGTCCATTAAAAGGGAATTGTCTGCCCTGCAAATATTTTTCGCAATGAACAAGTGCATCATCTCTGTGTCGTAACCTGGTGCCAGATAGCATTGAGTCAAAGGCGTCAGGTCTCCATTATACCCTGTTTCCTCCTCTAGTTCTCTTTTTGCAGCCTCATATGGATTTTCCCCGTTCTCTATTTTGCCTGCAGGTATTTCGATTAAATACTCATCTACCGCGTGCCTGTATTGTTTAATTAACACAATTTCACCATTATTTGTTATGGGTATGATACCCACAGATGCATTATGTTCTACCACTTCTTTGGTAAAAATTTTTCCGTTTACCCCAAAAGTATCTAGTCGTAGCTTTACCGGACCGTTATAGATTAACTCGCTATTTATGGTTCTATACTCTTTTTTGTGCATAACCGCAGCCTGAAAATATAGCTTTAACTAATGTTATAAATCAATATTTTTTTATTGTGATTTTATCTTCTAACCTGTTGCGCGTGCGTAAAGCAAAAAGCCCATTGCAAAATAATAATGAATTCATGCCCGGTGGCTTATGCCAATACCCATACAAAATAGTTGTACCCCCCTACCAGTGTTATTCTGTTAACTTTATTGTTGTTGTGCTGTTATTGTTATTGTTGTTATTGTGTTGCTGTTGCTGTATTTAACTTTCGTGGCACTATGGTTAAAAAAACTTTAATCTGGTAATTTTTCATAATTGTTATCTGTTATGACTCTCTATAACGACTCGGAAACCAATAGCCAAAAAAATAGCCAAAAGCATGCAAATCATGATTGCATAATGACACTCGGATCACATTGTTCTTTGCAAGTGTTGAAGGGAGCCAAAGACGAGGGATTCCAAACCTTATTGATTTGTGAGGAAAAAAGGGTTTCTCTGTATAAGAGGTTTAGATTCATTGACAAACTAATTGTGGTAAATAACTTTAAAGAAATCTTGAATCAAGGGTTTCAAAAAAACTTGATAGATTTGTACAATCCTATCATGATACCCCATGGAACGCTAATTTCTTCTTTGTCCATGGATGACATTGAAAAATTCAAAATACCAATTTTTGGCAACAAATGGATTTTAAGGTGGGAGTCTGACAGGGTGTTAAAACAACAATTAATGATCGAGTCTTCCATTTTGCCTCCCAAACAAATATTGTCTAAAAATGACATTGACGGATTGTGTATTGTTAAATTGCATGGAGCAGCTGGTGGTAAAGGCTATTTTTTGGTTAGCGATAAGAAAAGTTTTGAGGAGCAGGCTCAAAAACTCATAGAGTCAAATGTTATTATTTCAGAAGACCAGCTCTTTATACAAAAGTATGCCAATGGTGTTCCCGTTTATTTGCAATTCTTTTACTCTCCTATTGAAAATGAATTGGAGCTGTTAGGTGTTGATAGACGCTATGAGACTGACATTGATGCTTTGGGCAGAATTCCGGCAGAATTCCAAATGTCCTCCAATTTGGAGCCCTCTTATACCGTGGTTGGAAACATTCCCATTGTATTAAGAGAGTCCCTGCTACCTGAGGCTTATTCTATGGGCGAAAGATTTGTTGACGCTGCCGGCAAACTTGTACCACCCGGCATGCCAGGACCTTTTTGCATAGAGGGCGTGTACGATAATGGTGCTAACTTTATTGCGTTTGAATTCTCGGCGCGTATTGTAGCGGGCACCAACCTGTATGTCTCAGGTTCTCCATATTCAGACTTGCTGTATGATGTTCCTATGAGTATGGGCAGGCGAATCGCCCTTGAGATAAAAAAGGCGATTAAGTCGTCTAAACTTGGCCTAGTTTTAACTTGATTTGTTGTTGTTTTTTCATTGATGACTAAATCCATTTTTTTGTTTGATGCCGTGAAGTCTTTCTATGGACATGCCTTTTTTCATTGGTTCGCATATTCTTGTCTTTTCATTGCTATGGGTTTTGTTTTGGTTTTTTTAAAACCCGCCTGTTATTGTACTTTTTAAAGGAGGTTTCTTGTTACATGCAACTGAAAAACCTGTGATGGTTTTGTTTCCTGACAAACACACTTTTTGATTACCTACACAATCCCGGTGATGCCTGGTTTTGTTTTGTCCTTGTAGGTGGATATGTGGCATATGGTGTGTGAATAGATATCACAAAATATTCCTATAGAGAGAGCGAGCGAGCGAGCGAGCGAGCGCGTCTCACATCATGCTGTGTCTTTTTTCTTTCTGATGACGTTTTTTCCTTTTTCTGATGGAATTATCTTTATCTTTCCATCAGAGAACCCCCTGTTGAATTGCTGTCCCTCAAATAGCCTGTCGAGAAAAATAGCTAACGCTGCTATTTCTGAATGGGGCTGGTTTCCTACAGATATGTTATAGTCAGCTAAAAAGTAAACCTCCTTTGGGACTTTTTCGGCTCCTATTATCACCAAAATTTTCTGTTTTAGTGACTTTATCTCATTGATTGCCTCATTGATTTGTCGCCCATACATAGTCAGGTGAACTATTTTGCCCTCTTCCTTGTCTTTCCACTCCTTAATCAATCTCCTCCAGTTGTCAATTATCTTGAGGTTGAATTCATTTTGCCCTCCCCATGAACTGTTTACTTTGTTGATTGTATCTTTTATCTCTTCGTCGATATCTGTCATATACATGACGCTGCTTCCAAAAGCCCTTGATACCAGTATCGCATGTGTTGTTGTCCTATCGTCCCTTACAAGCCTATGGCCAATCCTAAGCACTGCAACCTCGTTTTCAAACATAGGTTCCTTATTGCTCAAGTAAAAAATAAACTGTATTTTTCTTCATTTTTATTCCAGGTCTTCCTCATTGGAATTGATAAAGAGCCTTATTCCCAAAAAGCGTTCCAGTTTTTTCGATAAAATATCGTCTGGTTTTATTGTCCCTGTTTCGACCTTTTTTAGTAGGGTTACTTTTTCATTGATTTTCTGCCCCAGTTGCTCGTGTGTTATTCCTTTTTTGTTTCTGGCTTCTCTAATGACCTTGGGAAACTCTGGATTCAAAATCATCTCATCCGTTAAATTTATTTTGTTTTGGGGTGGGGGTCTATTCCTTGGCATGGGCCTTGGTCTTGAGGCGTATGAACCTGGTTTTGTTGTTGATATTTTTGGCGAATATTGTAATGCTGAACTTCCCGTGGTTTTTGCACCTTTTCCATGAATGGATGATGATGATGATGATGATGCTGTCCTCCTCAAGTTATTGGTAGGGGATTCTATTGGTATGCCTCTTTTTGAACATGCAACACAAACATTAAAAACTGAATTTTCCACCCTTATTTTTTTTATGACTTCTGCTGTTTGCTTTCCACATAATTCACAAAAAGAAACCATATTTATTTATTTATTTATGCAGTAATTTATTAGTATTTTCTATTTTGGAATCGGTTTTCTCTTCAAAAAATGGTCGGGTTTCCGAATTGATAACTTTTATAATGTGATTTGTACACCTTGATAATCTTTGAAGAAAATGCTAATAAATCCAATTCAAAAAATCTCATCTCATGTCAATTTTCTTTTCGGTCAGGGAATAAGCTCTGTTTTACCTGTAGATATTGACGTTGAATACTCTAAGAAAACCGGGAGGATAAAGAGTTTTGGCTCAAATGGAAAATTGATTGGAACTTTTAGGACAGATGGGGGATTGGCATTGACAATTTATGGGGCAGGGCTTTTCTTGGGGCATCAGAATTTTTTGCTTAACTGTATTGTCCCAGTTGATGATGCCATACCGTTTGTTTCAGAGGGCCGATCCCTGTTTGTTAAGCATGTATGCAAATGCGGAGTTAATGTTAAAACTGGTTCGGAAGTCGCAATAATAGACTCAAAACAAAACATTCTGGCGGTGGGTCGTTCCCTATTTCCTTCCTCCTATTATCATGATAAAAGTTATGAAAACTCTCTATCCCTTTTAAGGGGTGTTGGGGTCAAAATTAGAGAAGGAATAAAAAGTAGAGGTGCGTAGTAATTCTCATGATGCGATCAGGCAATAGGGATATGAGAAGGATGCTTGACCGAATGGGTCTGGATATGAAAGACCTGAGTTCGGTCGAAGAAGTTATCATAAGAACTGATACCAAAGAAATATTTTTAAAAAAACCCCAGGTTGTTGAAATGAAGGGAAAGGATAGCACCATATTTCAGATTGTTGCTAGCGAAATTGAGGAAAGCAATAGGTCTGTGCCGTCTTTTAAGGATGAGGATGTTATTTTAGTGATGCAGCAGGCTAATGTGTCTAAAGAAAAAGCCATCAACGCATTGACAGACACTAAGGGTGACATGGCACAGGCTATATTAAATTTAACAATCTGACCAGTAGTACCCTAGGTAAGATTTAATATCCTAATCACAGGTTTTTAATTAAATTGGAAGAAAAAAACCCTTCCTATGTAGAAGGCATATTAAATACTCTGGCAGATCTTGAGAGAAAATCTGAGACCTTGATCTCTGAGGTGGAAGTAATGAAAAAACGATTGATATCAATCTCCAATGATGAGGTAGAGTCAATAAAAAACCAAGTGATCGATAGAGCCAATAAAGAGTCCCAGGTGATTATCGACACATCAAAACAGGAGGCAGAGAAAGAATCCCTGCAAATTTCTAAAGAGTCTAATGATGAATTGTCTTTGATATCCAAAAACATTAATTCCTCTTTTGATAAGGCTGTTGAAATGGTAGTCCAAAAAATCAGATCGGATTTTATATTGTCAAACAACAACAACAGTGGACAGCCTGATTTTAACGCAATAACAACAAAAACTGAAAATTTGCAGAATGCTCCTCCTGTTACGGGAACCACAAAACGCTCCAAAAAAGATAACTTGTCTTCCTGACGCTTGGCGATAGGTGAGTTTCTTGACCCGTATTCCAAAACCACAAAGAATATTTGGAACAGTTAAAGCATTTGCAGAAAAGGGCAGACTTTTGTCCAAAACTGAGTTAGAGTCCCTTTGTGATTCCCGTGATATTGATGAGTTTATTACAAAATTAAAAAACACCAATTACAATGAGGCGTTACAGAAATTGCAAAGACCGTTTGACGCTGCAAAGGTGGAAAACGCACTAAAAGACCACCTGTTTAATTTTCATGTTTCTATGGCTAAGATTGTATCGTCAAAGGAGCTAATCAACGCTTATTACACCAAATATGTCATATGGAATTTGAAGATTATACTAAAGGGAAAAATATTGGGCAAAACCTATGAGGAAATAGCCCCCAATGTTAATCTCTATGCTGAAGAATTGATTGGAAGGAGGGATACAATAGTTAAAGCTTTGGTGTCCAAGGATTTGGAAGGAGCCGTTTCCAGCCTGCATTCATCCGAGTTTGGTGCGGATGCACAAAATGCGGCACAACTATATAAAGAAAAAGGAAACTTTCAGATCTTTGACATTGTTTTGGACCATACGTATTTTAACGCAATAACCACCGCGTTTTCCAAAGTCGGCAAACCAATGGATGTACAGCCGTTGGTGGCATTGGATGTTGATAGCTATAATGTTACAAGCACACTGCGGGGAAAGTTTTGGGGCCTTTCTGCAGACCAAATCAAAAGCCTAAGGGTTACCCCTACCTTTAGGGTTCAGGAAGAGGTCCTTGACAAAATGATATCCGTAGAGTCAATAAAAGACGCAATCAGCGAACTCTCCAACACCACCTACAGATATCTGGTACCATCCCGTGACATCGATGAAATTCAATCAATTTCCGAAATTGAGCAATCGTTTGAAAAACAAAGCTATAAGCGCTCTGTGTTGTCATATACCAAAATGTTTAGCTATTCAACCATGATAGGCGCAATCAAACTAAAACAATTTGAAGTAAAGAATTTGGGAACCATATGCTTTGGGGTGGAACAACATTTGGATTCAAAAAATATTACACCTTATCTATTGTTTCATGAGGAAATTCATAAATAATGATGCGTAATTATCCATAATATTTAATAGTCTTGCATGATTAATTTAGACAAGATTTAACGATAAATATGCTCAACCTAATAAGTTGTCCGCCTCCTGTTATTGTTGCGACAGTTTCAGGGCGCTCGTATTACAAAATAACAAGTGTTCTTAAATCACTCGATTTGAATTTTCTGTCTCTATCACCCGAGGAAGCAGCCCTGTGTGATGCAAAAATAATAATTACTACACTGAATGAATCAAAAATCGTAAAAAGAAATGATGTTTTTCTAGACACCGAATTGGAACAATCTCCACTTTCTGTTAAAGCAAAAATTCTACAAAACCTGATGGGCTCATATTACTGCTATTCCAATGATCAGTTGGTTGTGGGTATCGATCCTGGAAAAAGAATCGGTATATCTATTTTGTACTATAATTTTGAATTAGATAAAATAATGGTAATGTCGGTTCAATCCGCTATTGAAAAGATATCTGTAATTCTATCTGCTATTGATTCCCAAAAGAAAATTGTCAGAATAGGTGATGGCCGCATAAATCTGTCGTACCAAATCGCAAAGGATTTAAAAAAATACTTTAAAGATGAGGTGACAGTTGAAATTGTTGACGAGCATGGTACATCCATCAGGCAAGGCACGGAAATAAACCGACGGGGGATAAGGGATATCAGTTCAGCCAGAAAAATTGCATTTAAAAATGGACGTATATATGAAGATGGTTTATATGATGCTATTTAATTTTTATTTTTGAGTAAAAATATATAGGCATATGTAGCTGATCGGTATTTTTGCTCTTGGGCGAAGTTGGCCCAGCCTGGTTAAGGTACGAGCTTCCCAAGCTCGGGATCGCGGGTTCAAATCCCGCACTTCGCACTTTTTTAGTATCTGAAACATATAATTTGTTGACAAAATTGTTAACAACAGAAAGATTGTTCATAAATTTGTTGACAATACCCTATTTCTGGTAGACAATTTGTTCGATAGAAGATGAATGTTAAACTTGTTGAGCACAATTCCAGCAAACTTGCCGATTATCTTTTGGCTTTTGACATCAAACTCTATCTCTCCGGGTGTAAGCAAGTCCAAAAGCAAAGGTTGCAAATCCATTTTCACTTAAAACTTTGGCAACATATTGATTTCTTGGGTTATCTCTACCACTGCCACTTCCATTCCAGACAATCACAAACTTGAAATGTATAGTATGTAAATTTTATTATTATTTTAATTATTCAATTATTTGTTATAAATTTTGTTAAGAATTTTATACCCATATATATTTAATGGATAAATAGATTTAAAAACATGTAAAATCTTAATTTTAGTAAATCTTTTATCTGTGCCAAATCAATACCAGATTAGGTTAAATAATAAAAACCAGATGAATTAGTTGGATACAAAAACAGCTCTGTTCACTTAAGAAATAGATTTTCTGAATTGCGGCCTGCAACAATAATATTTTGATATGAAAACAAATTAATTTTGTGGATTTAAGATTGATTTGGTTTGAAAATGAATCTATATACCACATTAACCATCAGATAAAGTTAGGAAATGTTCTTTTAGAATCCTTAAGTGAACAGAGCCACAAAAACATATTCATGTGTTCAAAGGGATGGAACAATAATAGGTCTAGCAACCATTTTTGGAACATATGTTGCTAGAATGATTTCCTTTGGGATGAGGCAATTAGAAGAGGCAGCAAATGAAAAAGCCGATAGTGGATTGATAAGAATCTAAAATGATAACCGACCCATTGGAACGCTCGGTGTTGTCCTATGTTCATGGACAATTTTTTGTTATAGATGAGAATGTGGATGTTGCAAGCGCCGTCAAACAAGTACATGCAAAAAATGCAGAAACAATAATCGTTACTAAATCCAATAAACCTATTGGCATTGTAACGGATAGCGACATATTAGACAAGATTGTAATGAGGGGTGCAAATTCCGACAAGGTTTTGTTAAACACCATAATGTCTTCACCCATTGTAACACTTTCTTCAAAAGCCACTGTAAGACAGGCACTTAACATTATGAGAGTAAACGTAATCAAAAGAATACCGATTATTGATGACGAAAAGGTTCTAGGCATTGTAACACAGGAGGGGCTGGCAAACGCTATCAGGACGTCAGTATTAGAGAAAACATTTAGGACCTATAGGGTCATTATCAGAGAGCACTACAAGCCAATCCTGGCCAACCTTGGCTTTTTATTGCAATTTGCAGGAATACTGTTTATATCACCTGCCATACTTGGTATGATACTGGGCGAAACCACATCGGCATCGGGAATGTTCTTATCTATTACTGTTATGTTTCTGACCGGGTTTATCTTAAATGCGTATGGGGAAAAGACCCCATTAAACTTAAAGCAGGCATCACTGCTGATGGTTTCAAGTTTCGTGTTGCTGAGTCTTTTTGGAAGCATTCCCTACATGTATGTCAATCCGTTTTCAAACGACATCGATCCACTGTCCCTTTTTGTCAATAGTTTCTTTGAGAGCGCATCCGGATTCACCACGACTGGTCTGTCCTATCTAATGTATCCTGAAAATTTGCCTCAGAGTTTTGATTTTTACCGAGCCTTTACACAATGGGTAGGGGGTTTGAGTTTCGTTTATCTTGTAATCACCTTCTTTTATCCAGAGCGAAAGTTAATCCATATGAAGGGTATGATAGGTGGTGGAATACTAAAACTAAAGCAGTTACTTTTAACAATTGGTGTTATCTTTACCTTTTATACCACAGTTTTAATTATAATGCTGTATTTACTTGGAAATTCCAATATAATTTACTCCGTTTCATTGATATTTAGCTCAGTTACCGGTGGCGGTTTTATCCCTATCTCCACAGCATTATCTATAGAAAAATCGCCTCAGCTACTAGTGCTTATGGCAGGCATGTTGATTTCGGCTTTGCCGTTTGCGTTTCACTATGCCTTATTAAGTAAAGAGATGAAAACTACTAAATTTCGCCCCGAAGTATTTTTGTATTTTGGAATTATCTTGGTGTCCATCCCCCTTTTCTATATATTATTAGATAGCAATGATAATAGTCAATCAAAATGGCTTACATCTTCGTTTCATGTTGTAAGCGCTTCAACTAATACGGGCTTTCAGTATATTGATGTTTCCTTTTTATCCATGGAAGGCAAGATTCTTTTGATTGTACTCATGTTAATCGGTGGAACAGCATTTTCAACTGCTGGAGGCATTAAGGTTGGAAGAATAATGCAGATATTTCAAAAAATAACAAAAAGAAAGACTCCATTGGATAATGCAATTAGGTCAATTTCCTCTGTTTCTTCCAGATACAATGAGTCATATGTTAGCTATGGAAAGAAAACAGACGAACTTCGAGCCAAAAAAGCCTACCGGGAGTCACTGTTGGTGGTTGCCCTGTTTTTATTGCTATCCTTTATCACCGCCTTGGTGCTTTATTATTTGGAGCAAAAGAGTTTTATGGATTCGCTTTTTGAGTCGGTTTCTGCCGTAACCACCACAGGAATAACAGCTGGAATAACCTCCATGGATATGAATGTCGTATCAAAGGTTTTTCTTATTGTTAACATGATACTTGGAAGGTTTGAAATCATTGCTGTAATATACCTTTTTATGGAAAACAGGATAGTAAAAACTCGAGGTTCTGAATATTTAAAGCACCTGCATATCCCCATCAAACATCAAGACAATGCCATAAAATAGCAAAACTAAAAAAATTTTAGATAGCACTTTATAAAAGGCATTAATCAGGCTCTATCCACTGTCCACTACCCATATCTAGTTCATCTGGAAGTAAAAAGTTGTCAGATCAAATTACAAATAATAAAGAATTATTTAGCAATGGCCAGTTTTTTCTTTTTGCATTATATTTGAAATTGATAATGGTTAAATTTGGAAGAACTATTAAAAATGGCAGTAAAGGAATAAAGGCATTAGTGAATTAATGCCTATTTCATCTCCAATGACCATCACTCCTTTACCATTATGAGTATTGGTTTCCAATATGACCTGTGGTCTATGCAGTAGGATTATTTCTGGACAGGTTTTGCTTGCATGCTGTGTCTAAGGTAAATGGGTTAAACCTAGGCACCACTAGGTTAGCCTAATAAAAATATAAATCTGTTTTTGATTCTCTGAAAATATAGTAAAATAGATTTATAATCACTTTATGAAAAGATGCCACAATGTTAGCAACATGCAAACATCATGACCCATTTGAATGGCATGTATATGCATCCTGACAACAACATGGTGGCAAATTACTTGATAGGAGAGGATCCAATAATTGGATATAATAAAACAGAAGAAGGAGGATAATAAAATTTACATGATGACATTTCTGAAGTTACACTATTCTATTTAGCCTTCCTGTCTGTGTATCGTAAATGCATCCATATACTGGAATGTTCTTTGGTATGAACGGATTTGTCTTTATCTTTTCAACTTGCTCCCTTACGTTTTCTTCCAAGTTAGTAAATGTATAAAATTGCAATTCACTAGCGTCCTTCTGGTACTTTTGCTTGATATTATTGCGAATATGCTCATCTGAGAATTTTTGCATTCCACAGTCAGTATGATTTATGATGATAAATTCCTCTGTCCCTAAAAGCTCGTGGGATACAATGAGAGAGCGTATTGCGTCTTCTGTTGCTATGCCCCCCGCATTTCTTATGATGTTTGCTTCCCCTATGTTCAATCCAAGTATGTCCTCTATCAGCAATCTGGCATCCATACAGGCCAATACTGCAATTTTTTTTGAAGGTTTTGATTTTAAATGCGAATATCTATAATCCTTGGCATATTTTTCATTTGAATTGAAAACATCTTGTATTTGGCCCATATTTTATAATTTATGCAAGTGGTCTTTAATAATTTAATTAAAAATTATATGCTTATACAAAACAATTACGTAATTTACTTAAATCATCTCCAATGGACCGTCATGGTCGGGCACCGGGAAAGCCTCATTGATGGACGCAATCTCGTCCCTTGCTAAATCCCAACCCACACTCTCGCTGTTTTCCCTAACATGGTTTGGATTTGATGTCTTTGGAATCGTAAAGATGTTAGCAGGGTGAACACTTGTTAAGAAGTTGAGGACAACCTGCCTTGGTGTTTTTCCGTGGCGCCTTGCAATCTCCTCAAGCATTCGCCGCTTGTTATTACCTTGTGAAGAGGAGGAAAACAAACTGCCATTATGCCCAAATGGTGAATATCCGACCACAGCTATTTCCTGCTTTGCACAATAAGGCAATATGCTGTTTTCTATTCCGCGATAGCCCAAATGATGCAACACCTGGTTGCATGCAATGCGCTCATTGCGCATTGCTTTCTCAGCCTCCTTCAGTTCCTCTACACCAAAGTTGCTGACCCCGATATACCTTACCAGGCCTTCTGACACAAGCTTTTCCATTGCGCGCATGGTTTCGCCAATCGAATGGGACCCACTTGGCCAGTGAAGCAGGTATAGGTCAAGGTAATCTGTCTTTAGGCGCTTTAGGCTTTGCCTGCAGGACTTTATCGTACCCTCATAAGAGGCGTTGGAAGGGAGTACCTTGCTAACCAAAAACACCTCCGTTCGTCTGCCTGCAATGGCTTCCCCAACCAACTCCTCTGCCCTTCCGTTTCCATACATTTCTGCAGTGTCAATATGGGTCATTCCCAGTTCAAGGCCCAGTTGAAGGGCTTTGACTGCAAGTTGGGTATCGTTGCGACGGTATTGGCCGCCGCCGCCGCTATTATCCTCAATCAACCATGTGCCCTGACCGATGATTGGTAATTGCACATCAGTCCAGCCAAACTTTCGCTTGATCATTAGTATTTATTTATCATATAATAAACTCTATAAAGGCATGTTCAATGCCATCAACACCAGAGTTGTCTTTAGCAGTTCCATTATTTTGAGTGGCTGTCATCATGAAAGACTTTTAGGTTTTTGAGTTGTGCCTTTCTTACCAAAATAGTGCAGGGTCAACGTGGAAATAAGGATTACACCAATGGAATCCCTGTTTTCATATATATGCTTGTTGTGTGATATGTACAGGTACATCATTTTGCCATTATGTCATAATGGCAAAAATGCAGGCTAATGTCTCTTGAGACATTGACACCGTAATAATTAACCTTAAGTATATCTACCACCGAAACCATTATATAAACAACTATTGTATCCAACGCAAAATCCAACTAGGAACAGCATAGTCTAAAAGGATGACTGTATTGGCTATATGATGGGACCCCCGATGATTATGGATTAGGCGTGGTCGCCATGTTCAGGTCCTCAAACCAGGTGGGCCTTTGGAAGTTGTGGGGTGGGATGAACTCAACCTGCTGGGGCGGCGGCACAAGTGCGTTTCGAGGTTAAGCCTGTGGTATCTGCCAGTGACTCTTTTGCCAAAGAGGGGTTATCTCATGGCATTCAGTATGGAAGGCTTCCGGGCCATG
>JACDHC010000188.1 GCA_013821245.1 Candidatus Nitrosopumilus sp. | reverse complement strand
AGAATGTGGTTGCAGTCCATTCGCTTAACACATTCCTATTTTTTTAATAGCAGTGGTATCATTTTATGGCCGTAGTGCATTACAGTTTTATTTTAGATAAAGATAAAATGTACAAGTCTGTATGCTACGACAGAAATAGGGATTGTAAAGCCTTTATCATTTCTGGATTGCTGTCAGTCACCATGTATTTAATACCTACAGGCTTATTGTTGTCACTAATATCAATAAACACTGAACCTCCAAGAGGAATGGTACTTACTATTTTCTGGTCTGTTAGTTTAACATATAGGATATTATCCTCAGGGTCGTATTCAACTATTGAATCCATAAGTCTAAACTACCCCCTTATCTATTCTTACTACTGTTGTTATTTCCATGGTGTTAACATAATTACTGAATAGCATAATCAAGTATTTAGGTTCTTTATCAATATGGGTTATAAACTGTCAATTTTAGATCAATTGCCGTTATTAGTGTAAACTGCCATCGTTTTTAATAGAACCAATGAAAACAATGAATCAGCAATAAAGGAATTCTTGGAACCCGAATAAATATCAGAGTATACTACAATCTTTATTGATTTAATGACCCTGTTTTCTTTATCAGCGTGATCGATGACTTGTATTCTTTTATGTGGAAGTGCAATAGACGATAAGACAAAAATAAATAAAAGGTGATAAAAAAATCACAAATATATGGAATTTTCCTTATTACTGTTGGTTATGTTACAGTTACTTTTGCTACCATCCATGGGTGCAATGTGCAATAATATTGGAACTCCCCCTTTTTGTCAAATGTGTGCTTGAAGGAGCTGCTGCCATCGCCAGTCATTATTCCTGAATCAAACACCCCACTGGGACCAGTATCTGAACTTCCCGATGTTACTGTATGAGGCATGTTTTTATCGTTATTAATCCAGGTAACTTCTGTTCCCAATTTCACCTCTGTGTCAGTTGGTTCATAAAAGATTTTGTTATTTGGACTTGATGAACCTGGAACTATTGAAATTGATTCGCCATTCTTGTTTTCCCCTTTCCCTTGCTGGTTCACGACATTGTTCATCAATGTTACATCGGTGTTGTTTGTATCCGTAATGTTTGTTAACAGGTTTTTGTCGGCGGATAGAGACAGACTTTCTCCTTGTTTTTGAATATGTTTTGTTTCTGAAGTTTCATTGTTATTTCTTTCCTTATCTGTGGTATTATTCCCTTCTGCGCCATCTCCCTGAGAATAATTGATTATTTGTGGCTTTTGCAGTTTCTTTTGTAGTTCATACTGCCAGTCAAACATGGACACACTTTTGGTTAATGGCAGATGGCTGCTGCTGCCGTTTGTTGTTTGAGAATTAGATGATACGGTAGAATTTTCACCATCTGCATTTACTCCTCCTGCTGTTTTTGATTCTGATCCCCCGCCTCCATTTACTATGTTTATCTGGCCCATGTTTCCCCGCTCCTCTTGGAGGCCGTGGCTATGGAACAAAAATGTTCCAGGGTATTTCCATTTGGCCTCAATTATCGATGCGTCACCTGGCGCTACAGAGACCGTCTGAGCGTAAATGGGATCATTATTCCATAAACCTGATGGGTATGCAAAGAATGTTGTGCTATGGAGATGGAAGGAAACTGGTATCGAAGTACCGAGATTAATTACGTACAATCGCATTAGATCCCCATGATTAATTTGGAGTGGGTTGTGCATGTATTGGTCAGCATATCCATTTATGATGTAATAATCCGCTTCGAGTCCCAGTTGATCTTTAAGGCTGTATTCGCCCATCACCATAACAAACTCTTTGGCAGGCGGTAATGGTTTATCCTTTGGGTCCACTATTAGTGCACCATACATGCCCATCCTTATGTGTAAAGATGTCGGAGGGGCATGGCAATGGTACATCAACGCACCAGCAGGTTCTCCCGTTATGTTGTAGAGGTAAGTCTGGTTTGGCATTACCTGTGGAAATACTCCATCATTTAGGTCATCATGATTGCCGTGGAAATGTATTGTGTGCAGTATTGGAGATTTGTTTATGTATTTGATAGTTACGTTTTCATTCTCTGCCAGTCTTATGGTTGGTCCTGGAACTGTTCCGTTAAACGTCCATGCCTTGACTCTTTTTCCGGGGGCAATGTCAATTTCAGCGTCTTCTGTAACAAGTGTTATTTGTCTATTTGGGACAAATGCCTCTTTATATGATGACAATGCATAATTTTCCTCACCTGTGGTTGTATTGGGTATGGATGATAAGGATGGAGATGGTAACGAAGAATTTTTCCCTTCGTTGGTGGTAGTATTTTTCTCTGAATCAAACCCTGCAGCATTTGATGTTGTTGTTTGATTGGTTAGTTGTGCAATTGCAATATTGTTTTTAATAATGTCTGTAATGGTTATTGATAGGCTTGTATTTATGGAGAGAAGTACAAAAACCATCAAAGATGACAACAAAACCAGATACGGGTTTTTTTCTGTTAATTTTAACTTGTCAATTATTCGGTGTATTTTATGTCACATAAAATATACAATTTATGATATATTCAAAAACCAATATTAACTATTGCATCATAATTTTACAATAATGGCAGTGTTCCTATATTAAAAACAATACAAAAAAGTATAAAATATTAAAAATAATATAAATAATACAAAATTATAACAATTAACTATAAGATCCATTTGGCATATTTATAGCAATATAACAATAACAATTGCATATTATTATCTTTCTTATCCATGTGGCACGGGTTACGGTTCAATAGTTATATCCCTTGTTGGCTTGCTGTCAGTTACGCGAATAAGATATTCAAACTTTTACCCTTGTTTTAACAAAATCTGTATCTGCTAAAACTTCAATTTTGCGTATGACCAAGATGAATTTTATGGCCATGAATGCCCTTTGTAGGGAGTTTTGGTTGTTGTTTGCTTGTTGAGGAATGTGTTAAACTAGCCTGAATTCTCCAAATGCAAACTAAAGGAAAATTTGTCGCCTTTTACATTATTGTTGTTTTCAGCCAACATCCTCCCACAAATTTTCTTTGAAATTAACAAACCTAATCCGTCCCTGAAAGGATTTGCAGACAAACTTTGCGAATATCCTTGGCAATGTTTCAGTGTCAAGCCCAGCACCTGTGTCTTTTACACAAAGGACATCAAATAATATTATTCACTTTTGTTCCGTATAGCATATGTATCATTAAATAATAGGATCTGTTAACTGTATTACTTTCAGATAATTTGCAAATTCTAATACAGTTTTTTAGCATATTAGATTTATTGAAAATATAAGCCTTACACCATAATCACGGTCATGGTATCCCTTGTTGGATTAATTCCAAATATTTAATCCATAATAATAATAATTATAAACTGATATAATCGATTATTCAATTGTATACAGATCAAACAATGGCTCAATTTAAAATATCTGCGCACAGATATGGATTAATTGGACTAGCCGCTTCAATAATCATAATATCATTAATAATGATAAACAATTATGACATTCCACAAACAGCACAAGCACAACAACATAACTCAATCACTACTGCCAATAATACCAATGCCACATCTGGAAATCAAATAGATTCTTTTCGTGCTGAAGGTCAAATATCAAGTTTAGCTTCAGATACAATGGCAGGTAGGGCAAACTCCAGTAGCTCTGATGTTTGGGTATTAGGTGGTGATTGGGAGTTTAACGTTGTGAATGGAAATTTAACAAACCTGGTCACTGATATAACAATGACCAAGATAGACGGAACAGCAGCCCATCATCACTCTATTGAGAAATTAAATAATGTATCGGGTATGAGAATTACAGACAGAATGAACAATGCATCGTATATGATGATGTCTTACGAAAATGAAAGAGTTGCGTTAGAAGGAAACCACACCATGTTCATAGGCAACGCGGATATAACTACAAATGGCAATATAGAATGGAAAGACGTACCAATTCACATGGCACTGGTTAACGGCAATATAATAACTATTAATATGGTCCCATCAAAAACCGAAGACCATTTTAAAGGATTTCCAGTATTTGGGACAGTACAATCCATAATAGATGAAAATGGCAGGGAATTAACAAAACCACCACCACAATAACAACAACAATAATGCCAT
>JACDHC010000187.1 GCA_013821245.1 Candidatus Nitrosopumilus sp. | reverse complement strand
CCCTGTAGATTGTCCTACTTGGGCGATACTATCTTTGGATCACAAAGGAAAGACAAAACAACCTTGTTGTATAGGAAGCTCTGATAATAAAGCAATGAGGCCTATATGTGAAAAATGTGGACTAGGTTGTTATTCTATACTTGTAGCCCAAGGACTAAAAAACAAGTAAATAAAAAAAATGAGTAATAAAATTACAATCATTTAATTTACAATAATATATGAACCATTAGAAAATAACAATAACACCATAACTTTGGTTGAGTAATAAAACTTGGAAGGATTGCTTGAGGCTATCTTAAGTATAGTATCATTAAGTAATGTCTTAATTATCGTTAGACTTTGACAATTAAAAAAGCCGCACCCTTGGAGATACTGGATGCATTTTCATTCAATTCTTATTTATCTGAAATTAATGAAATATGAAAAAAAAGTATTTGTTTCAAATTCTATTTTTATAGCTTTTATTTAAACTATTTTAACAGATATCTAGAGAAGATGTCAAATTCAAAAACTACCACTACAACAAAAGAAAATATAAAAAATTTAGAGAAAAAACTAGGTGAAATCCTGGGCCTAGAGAGAGCTGCCCAAAAAGCAGTTGATGAATTAATTTCAATGAAGCTAATCAAATCAGATTTGAAAGACGAGGCAAAAGACATCCAAAAAGAAGCAAACTCTCATGAGGATAAAATTCAGGAGGCTGTCTCTGAGCTTTCAGAAGACAAGGACATTAAACTGGATACTCAAAAAGTTGAAGAAACAGCTAAAGAAACAGAGCAAAAAGCAACAAAAATGATGAAAACATATTTGGGCGAGGAACCCGATACATCAGAAGCAATAGAGTTTTTGTGTTTAGCTGAAGGTGGAGAGGTGACCCACTATGAGGTTTTGAGTTCAATTAGCAAGAACTTTGACAACAAAAAATTATCAACCACTGTCAATTCTATTCTGAAAGAAGAACAAGATCACCTAAAGAGATGCTTGACCATGGCAAAAGAGGCTGTATCATCATAACATCCAGTAACTAAAAAAACAAGAATTGAAAAAATTGTCAAAGGAAGTAATAAGACTCGCACCATAAGATATATCATCATAATCTCCCGACCTAAGTGCAGGATAAGTTTTCTTTATTGGAAATGCGACAGTTCTCCTTAGGTACGCTGGATTTACCATTTTAACCGATCCAACCTTTATTCATATGCATGAAAAGGTCGATCTTGGATATGGCCTTAATTCCAAAAGATTAACCAATCCCGCCATGGATATCAACAAATTGCCCCCGTTGGATTTGCTCATTCTGTCACATTTTCATTGGGATCATTTTGACCAGGCAGCGCAGCGAGCTCTTGATAAGTCATTGCCTATAGTTACTACACCTAAATCTTCAAAGGAGTTAATCAAAATGGGGCTTTGCTAATTTACAGCAAATTAAAAAATGGAAAAGCATCTCATTTGTTAAAGGTAACGTAACCCTCAATATTACAGCAGCTCCGGGAAGGCATGGAAAGATTCCTCTTTCACTTCTTCTTCCCCCAAGTCATGGGAAGCATACTTGATTTTAGCACAAAAAACAATCATCATTTTAGGATATACATTACAGGCGATACCATGATCTTTAATGACATCAAAGAAATACCCAAACGTTATTCCGAAATTGATTTAATATTGATGCATCTGGGCGGTACTAAGGTCATGGGAATAATGGTTACAATGGATGGAAAAGAAGGTGTTAAAATGCTCAAGATAATTAACGCAAGGAAGGCCATTCCCATCCATTATAACGATTATGATGTCTTTAGTTAACCTCTTTCAGATTTCCAACACGAGGTCAAGGAAGCCAACCTGGAAGATCTCGTTCACTACCTGCAACATGGGGAATCGTATATTTTTCAAACAGACGGAGAATTCTGATTTTATGTTAATAGAATATTAGACGTATGAGATGGATAATGTTTAACCAGGAAAACATACTCATGTTGTATATCATGTCTTGGCATAAAGTAAATCTCAAAGCAAACAAACTCAAGTACCTTGAATAAATAAATTTACAAGACTGCATTATTATAGTATCTTGATATGGCAGTCAAAATCAAGTTTTCGATATAGAATATGAGGGTAATGATTTATGGCTCTGTCAAGTTACCGCTTATTAACGACTTTTGCCATGATTAATTTCAATTACAATTCAAAATTCATCAAATATTTGTTATAGTTTTAGCTCAGTTTGCTAAATACTTTGTTGTTTAAATTACATTAGTAAAAATTATAAACAAATCAACAATTATTGTGACTTTGGCCATTATTATGACAGTAGGAATTTCCAATACAGCATTATCCCTTCAATTAAATTCAGAGGCATACGCACAAGGAGAAAAATTCAATGCCAAACTGCCTGGAGATCAACAATACCTCCAGTAGTAACAAAAGCCACAGGCATGGCTGAGTTTGTCACTAACTGCGACAAGGTGGATTACAAAATTAACATTACGGATATTGAGGGAATCACTCAAGGTCACATTTATAGGGGATCACCAGTCCAAAACGGTTCAATTGTAGCCACCCTATTAAATTTCAACCCCGCCCAAAACATGGCTTCAGAAAACGGCACACTCACCTCAGGCAGTTTAGAGGGACCAATGAAAGGCATGAATATATCAGATTTGGTTGACATAATGAGAAATGGTAACGCATATGTTAACATACACACAGAAAGAATTCCAAACGGTGAGCTAAGAGGTCAAATAATGCCTACGGGACAATGATGAAAATAATAAAAAGTATCAAGTAAAAAGTTTTATTTCCATATACTCAATCTTTTTCTTATGTTTATTTCTATTCGTTATAATTTTTCTAAAATGTTTGAAATTATCGCAAATTGATTACTATAATTGTTTACCAATAAAGACAATAAACATTGACATTTTCAACAATCTTTAAAAACAAATAGTTTTCTATCTAAATAGTTTAAAATATTATAATTTTTGTAAATTCTTTGTTACCTGATCACAATTTAAGGTGTTGTGTTGTGTTGTAACTCTTGGATATCTAATGTTTTTATGCATTATCATCAAATACTAGAGTTGGTTTGTTATTAGGGACATTTGAAGAAGGAAGCTCTACAATTATTCTGTATTCCAGATGTCCAGGGTTTGCAGTTATGTGCGGATCTGCAAAATCTGGACTAAAGGGTTTTGTGATTTCTTCATCGCACATGAGGCATTTGACAACATATCTTTTTGTTTGGTTATTCATTATATCGTATATGGTTTTCTATGTATCTATAATTTCTGGTTCTTTTACGAAGGAAAAGATCTGTTTGAATATAAACGGCTTTGAGGTGCGATTCTTTTTAGAAAAAGAAATACTTGATTTGATTGCAAAAAAGTTCAAGAAGTCTTGGATGAAAGAAGAATATGAAGAGCCTGTAACACTTTATCTTGTGGCAGCTTTAAAACTTAAAGAAAACTAATACATGCCATATTAAGATATTTTGTATTATTATGGGAGTTGATTTCATAATTCACGAACTTCCTGAATTTAAATATATTAAAGGAACTAAAGGTTTCTTTGCCTCTTTTGAAGTTTCTTCATTACTGGCATTAGTCATCGGATAAACAAAAATATCGATTAATCCTGAAAGTATCATTCATGTAAATATTCCTACTTTTCTATGGATACTGCAAAGTCTTTGTCGTTCTTGCAATTACAATATCATCTACATTCACAATATTGAAATAACAATACACAATATATGAAGGATTGAATGAACATTTTTCTTGTAGTTATATAATGTAGATTAGACAAGTAACACTTTGGTTCAATTTGCTTATTGATATATATAATAAACTATCTTTGGAAAAGCAATTAAATAAACAGAGAGACAACTAGATATATGTTAATAAAAGATATCTGTTTCTGGATGAAATGCAACCCATTCAAACCAAAATCCCTCGTCAAATGGCAATCTTGACAATGTGTTTCCACTCAAAGTACCATTAATACTTTTACCATCAAAATTCCATTCACTGCCTGTTTGGTTATCTATGAAAGCCTTTTTTTCATCATCATATCTGAAAGTTAAGGTTAGTGCATCAACATTTGGATTAAACATTTTTACCATAAACGGAAATGC
>JACDHC010000186.1 GCA_013821245.1 Candidatus Nitrosopumilus sp. | reverse complement strand
TGGTCAGGTGCTTCCAACACAATAAAGATGGCTGATCATATGAGTTTTAAGGAAAAATCTTGATCGATGTTACGAATCCTTTAAACTAAACCAGTGGTATGCCTACGCAACTTGCATTGGGTCACTTTGATTCGGCCGGGGAAACAATACAACGCATAGTTCCCGAATCTAAGGTTGTAAAAGCATTCAATACTGTTGGCAGTTCGCATTTTGTTCACCCTGACTTTCCCAATGGGGAACCGCCTACAATGTTTATTTGTGGTAGCGATTTGGAGTCAAAAAAAATTGTAACAGATAACGTTCTTGGCAAGTTTGGGTGGGAAACCATTGATATCGGGGGAGGAGGGGTTACGGCTTTTAGAGCCTTTGGCGTTTTTGTGGATTACATATTATTTTAGGACCGGAGCGGGTGACCATGCATTTAAACTGCTTCGAAAGTAAATGGATAGATTTCAATTGGAGGCTAAATATAAGAATAATGCCACCACGTTAAAACATCATATTGACTATGCTACAACAAGACCCTTGGAATAATTGGTCAAAACCATCTATTGAGTGAAATGGAATATCATGAAAGTTCGAGTCTTTTTCTGTCGGGAACCTGATCCAGAGAGTATCTTTAAAGGCTCAAAAATCAGTAGACAGGCCTTGGATACAGTTTATGATTTAGTGTGGGAGAGTGAATTTAAGAATATTCTAAATGTGGGTCGTGTTTGGATAAAGTTTTTGGAAGAAGAAAGGCCATTTGGGACCCCATTGAAGGAAAAGAAAAGTCACCCGAGAATCACTCGTGGTGACATCATTCAGATAGGTAGTTATTATTATATGGTTGATTTGGTTGGAGGAAAAGAAGTTGAGATTATTGATTAGACTGTCAACTTATACTGATGGTTTTAATACAGTTTAAAAAGTATTTGGCTTCTAACAAAAAGGGAAGAAAAAAATTACTGTCTTTTATTGTTTATTATAGTGCATTGGTTCTGAGATACATTACTCAATAGTTATTGATTTGTCAATTGAATCAACTAATGTATACTTGATTTAAGTATTTTGAATCCAAGATCACCCTGAAAAATATCTTTGGAATAAGTTTTGGTTTTCTTATTCTTTCCCTTTTCTTTTGGATTTGACTTTTTTTATCTAGCTGTATGGCATTAAGTCGATCAATTTATTTTTATAAATAACGGATTTTAAAAGCCGGTACATCAGAGCTTTAAGTAACACAGGTGTTAAATTGGTGCCCATTATTCTTGGAGTTATTGCTGTACTTTATGTCATTCCAGGACAAATCCCCCTATTATATCTTCTAATTATCTTGTGTAACTTTTAATAAATTAAAGGCATAAAGATAAATGAATAATATTTGGATCAACAGGGAAAAAAACCAAAATAGACAATGATGGTGATAGTAATGCAGATAACTCTGAACTTGAGGTTTTAGAACAAGGGGATATCTACTTTTTCTACAGGCCCAAAAAGAATTCTCAGGAAGTAAGAGGCATAGAGGATGTAAGGCGATTTTTTATGGTTACCGCTCCAGAAATAAATGGTAACATCGACAGCAAAAAAAGCAGCAGCAGCAGCAGCAGCAGCAGCAGAAGTAAAGGCGACGAAAAGCAATTCTACAGGTTGTTTGTTATAGGTAAAAAATCACTACCGGAAATCAGAAAGAGTGAGGCACGATCATCTGAACGCTATTGGGCCAGGGTAGGTGGTATTTTTGAGGATAAAAACGAGCTTACCAAGGAGCTATTTTCAGATGAGTTTAGAAAAGGTGATGCTGCAAGACCTGTTGGAGTCGGCAAATACATTATTGCGAGACACCAAAATCATGCTGAAATTGCATATATACTTGAAACACCAAAAGAGCCTGGCGAAGCTCAACAGGAATTAGGCATTGAAAAGGAGGCAAGCTATATAATATCAGTTATAAACCCCAAGCAACCCTCCCCCTCAGGCTATCCCAGTGCAGAAGAGTCCCCAAACTATCCGGAGGAAGTTTTAGAAGAATTTGACGATTATGAAACCTTTGTGTCCTTGACAAAAGACACAAAACTAATAAACTACCAAAATGCCCAAATTATTCTTATTGGCGCAAGGGAAGGCAGGGATTCAATAAATAAGGAATTAGGGTTGGATATAGAAGCAGAAGAGAATGGAAAAAGAAAATCAAGTGACATCTTCAACAGGCTCAACATAAGAAAGGGCGAGGTGCCAATAAGACCACTGATGGAGGGTAAACTTGGATAAGGTTTGTTCTCATAATGTTTTGTTTTGCCGTATAGTGTTTATGTTCGGGAATCAAGCAATGTGTTTGTCAAACTGAATTAGTTTGCATGGTATTGTAAAACCCAGGATTTAAAACCGACTTTTCTGTTTTCCCCCATTTAATTATATTGCCCGATTTGGATTAGTTAAATAAAAAAAAGGAGACCACCCCCGTTTGCAAATATGGCTACGCTTTAGGCGGTTTGCCACAGACAGTGCCAAAAACAATGCAACAACTATGTAGCCTAGGATGCCAAATTAAACGCTCCTGAAGGACATTGTGGTCCTTCTCGATTTTTTTTCTTTGTCCACAAGCACATTTTATTTGTACCCCATAGTGTCATATAGTGATTCCAATGAGTATGTGATTCTGTAACTGAGCTTCTTTTTGATGCTTATACAGTTAATATATAATAACGGCTAGTGTTTTAATTATAAAGATTTAAGCGAATAATAATGGTTGCAGAGAGGTTTTTCAAATAAGAAAAATATTTAAAAAAAAATCCCGATAACAAAAAATGGCCCATAAAGAAAACCGTTTTTATTTATACCATGCTTACTATTTCTATATCTTTTGCCCTGTTCTTTTATTTTCAGAATCAAACAGAAACTGAAATAAAAGAAAGCATTTTTGAGCAACAAAAGAAAAACCAGGTAGACAAAACAAAAGCTATTGCTGAAAATGTTGAATCTACCTTAAACCTAATTATGGCAAAACTTGAGGGATTGTCCTCTTCTGGAGCTTTACAACAAGGCGATTTTTCATCGGCCCATGCGGGTGAAATCCTCGAGGATCGTTTTGGGCAGATAGACGATATTACCCCCATAGATAGACTATTTATACTTGATGAAAAAGGGATAGCAAAAAGGGCCGTGGCTAAAGAAGGTCTACCTCAGTATATTGGAGTGAATTTTAACTATTTCGAATGGATTAGGGAGTCAAAGGACACCCTATCTCCCGTATTTTCTGACACGTATATTGGAAGGGATGGAAAATACAAAATAGGATTGGCATATCCTGTTGTTGTGAACAATACCAGAGAAGAGCACGTAGGATCAATAGTTGTGGTGATACCAGCAAGTGAATTCTTTAAGCATTTTGGGAATATATATGATATAAAATCTTCATATCTTTCGGTTCTAGACAGCAAGGCAGTACAAATTGTTCATCCGTTGAAGGAGCTTGTGGGAAAACCTTTTTTTAGCTATGAGACACAAAAAATCACCGGACGCAATAAAGAACTCAACAATCATCTGAAAACGGTGTTGACCGAAGGAAAACCATCTTCTTTGATATATGATTTCAAAACCGAGGAAAGATTATACACAGGCTATTCTGTTTTACTGGAAGGAATCCCCCCATTATTCCCTCTTTGTGATAACTCCAACATCCATTATCTATTCCAAAATCAACGAGATAATCCTTACCGAACGATTACAAATGTTCTCATTGATTGCAGGAATAGCTGCTGCAATCACGATATTAACCTTATTTTTGGTTAGGTAGAATAGTTTATTAGACAAGGAGGTAAAATACAGGACAAAAGAATTAGAAGAATCAAATAAGCAAATATCTTTGGCCAACATACAACTCAAAAACCAGGATAGGATACAAAAGGAGTTTATAAACATAGCAGCCCATGAATTGAGAACCCCAATACAGC
The DNA here is from genome assembly GCA_013821245.1 of Candidatus Nitrosopumilus sp. Classification (GTDB taxonomy): domain Archaea; phylum Thermoproteota; class Nitrososphaeria; order Nitrososphaerales; family Nitrososphaeraceae; genus Nitrosocosmicus. The sequence goes on along the minus strand of JACDHC010000186.1, from coordinate 201 downwards.
CAATACTTGGCCTCACAGAATTTGTTAAGACCAAAACAAAAGACAATGAGCAAAAGGAACTGCTTGCAACCGTGATTAAAAATGCAAATAGGCTAAAAAAACTGTCCGAGGATATTTTGGACGTTACAAAGATTGAGAGCAATTCTCTGGACCTAAACAAAGAAAGGTTTGACCTTGTTAAATTATTACATGGTGTTATCA
>JACDHC010000034.1 GCA_013821245.1 Candidatus Nitrosopumilus sp. | reverse complement strand
ATGCTCCAACAGGAATAGAAACGTCGTCAGGTGGTTTTCCAATCACAGTGTTTTTGATATTTGGACTCATGATGGCGGGAATAGCCGTACTTGTTCTTGTAAAAGCTAGAAAATAACCATATTTTTTAAGTGTGGCAATATCCAATCAGGCCTTTTTAGAATCGGCTTCCATGCCATCACTTTTCTTCATATTGTCAGGTTACTAAACAAATTCGGATGCAAGTAAAATTGGATGATAAATCCCGTTTAGTTTTTCCCATGTAATCTTGAAATACTCTGTGTGGCACCTGTAACAAAATTTGCCTTAATAGTTTTTTTAATGGATTTGTAAGCAATTTTATCCAATCTTAAAATCGGCTTTTGTTTGATCAAAATCTGGTGTTCAACAAAATATTCTGCATCTTTTATGATTTTTTTACCAGGGCTCAATAATTACTGCATTAATTGTATGCAACAGTAACAAACAATGACTTCAATCCAATACTTATTTTAAAACATATCGATATTTTCACATATACAACGCATGCACATTAAGGTACTTTAAATGGAAAAAAACGTTCATCATGCAATTTAGTGAAAAAAACAAAATCGATTAACTTTGGAAATATAAAAAAATCGCGAGAGATTTAATCACCATGTAGCGCATATTTATTTTCCTCCTTTAGATAATGTGTTCCTATATCTTGAACAGTGTCTATAGTTATTTTGTCCCTTTGGGTAATCAGGTTATCACCAAACCTTGATTTCCCCATCCCTATAACATCTTTGTTTTGATTTAGAATTATTACTGTCTGATTTTCTTTTATTCCTTTAAAAAAACTGATAATTGCGTTTCCCATGATATCTCTTCCGTATATCACTAAACTTGCAGATTTATCTTCTAAAATCACATAAGGATAATTCAAAAAGGGATTATGCTTTACAACCAATTCTGCAAAGTTTAAGTTTGGTAAAAATTTTTTGTTCTTTATTTGCCCAATTATTATTCCAGAATGTGCGGGTTGTAATTTGATTGTTAATTCTTTTTGCAAACTGTTAGAGCAGACATGTACTTGAAGGTCCCTGTTGTTTTTTCCAAGTAAATTCTCCAAAGAAGTTTTTTCTATTTGCGAACTTTCTTTATTTTTTGGTGACTTTACAACAATATCCATCTTTTCATACAAACTAAATATTCCCCAGTTGTTAAACGCCCTCTTTAAAATGGTCTCAGCTGATGGTGGTAAAATTTCAAACAACTTGAATTTATTTTTTTTTTCTTAGCTTTGCGATAAAAAATCCATTTGTATGGTGAATGTGAGGATACAGTCTTTTTGTATATCTTAAATCTTTATCAAACTGGCGGTTGTCGTATTCTGTCAATCCATCATTTCCATATTTTACGGGCTCCAACTCCAAGTCATTATCCCCATTATTTCTCATCAATTCATCGACTACCATTTCGTTTTCTTCGGGTGCAAAAGAACAAGTACAATACACCATTTTTCCGTTTGGCTTCAAAACTTGAAAGGCCGATTGGATTAGCTTTTTTTGTTTGATACTGCAAATCTCTATATCTTTTAAATCTCTGCTTTTCTTTCTTGTTTCATCTTTTGTTATTATTCCCTCGCAAGAACAGGGTGCGTCAAGTAAGACCCTATCAAACTTTATCCCTAGCTTTTCGGCATCCTCGCCGGAGATGTTGAAAATTGTTGTGTTTTTTACACCGCATCTTGATAGATTAAAAAGTAACGAAGGTATTCTTTTGCGATTTGGTTCACAGGCAATAATGTTGCCTTTGTTGTTCATTTTTTGGGCTATAAAGGATGTTTTTCCCCCGGGTGATGCGGCCATATCTAGCACTGTTGTGGAATCCTTTTCGTTAATCTCTAGCTCATCTACCGCAATACATGAGCTAAGGTCCTGTATGTAATAATACCCTTTTAAGTATTCCAAGGTTGATCCAATGGTTGTTAAATTTGTTTTTTTATCGCTATTTGGATTGTTTACGTTTCTTGTCATATCTATTTTAAATACCTCCTTTAGTATCGTATCCTTAAGAAGATATCCTTTTTCCACAAGTCTCTTTTTGAGGCTAATGGAATCAATTTTTAGGTTATTTGCTCTAATGTATTCAGCATGTGACGATTTGTTTTTCTCAACATACTCTAATAGCAATTTGGTATTTGGAATAAATTTTAAAAATCTTGATATCATCCAGTCATTATATCCGTATTTTTCAGCTAATTTCCTAGAATATTCGGAGTGGGAAAAATTGGGATACTCTATATCATAACTCATCCTTTTTTAATATATAGAGAAATTTGTGATTTAATAGTTTTATCGTGTCTGCAGAGTAACTTTTTAAGAAAATCCATGGCCCTAATTATCTTTTATTAGTCGATTAGGGTCATGGATATATGCGTGTATTCACACATGGTGTACTAGTAGTAACCCTCCTTTTGTTTTAGGCAAGATTCAGCTAAGCAGCCTACCTGAGTATACATACAGGATTCAAACTCTATTTGGCCTTTCTCAACCTGGGACGACAGTTTCATTTCAGCTAAAATCGCTCAGATTACTAGTCCTCATCGCCAATGATTTAATCTGAATTCTTTTCTATTTCGTTGCCAGAAGTATCCTTCTAATTATCGCTAATTCAGGTTCCTGTAATGAGGGAGGAGTTTCCTCTTCGTTATGTCAGAAGTGACTTGCCCGCTAGCTCACAAAGTAAAAATAAACCGGATAATTTATTAACTTTGCATATAGTCTTTAATGTAAAATACATGCATGTGTGTTAACTTGTATCAGTAAATAAATTTGGAAAATATTCTTTTTCTATTTGTTTAGTTTGGGATTGTTCTGTTGCATTAGAATAATCTTCCAATATGTTATAATTCAAGTCAATAAAGGTGTGTCCCCACTTAAACTTATTCATTATATCTAAAGCCTGTTTTTTATAACCTAAAATATATAACGCTCCCGATATTGCCTCTGATGTAGAAAGCATGCCTAATTTGGCATAGTTAGTTGGATTTCCGGCCAGGAGTGCAGGAAGTTTTCTATTGTTTATGTTTGACTTTTTCGGTATTTTGATCATATCAGACGCCAGTTTCCATGAGCAATCAATGGCACAGATGCCAGTCATATCCTGTTTGTCTTCTTGAGTAAGGACAATATTTGAGAAAGGATCCAACACGACAGCGTTATATGGAATTTTTCTCACCTCACTTGCCATTTTAAATTTTATAAGTTTAGCAGCTGTGCACTTGTTAGGGTCATCTTGTCTATGCATCAATATTGATATTCTTGTTTGAAAGTTTTTGTTTTGACGATCATTCATCTTTTGTTTTTTCTTCTTGTTTTTTGTTGCTTTTTACAAAAGATGCCACTAACAATCCCCCTATTACGGCCATGATTATATAATTTACTGGGGGTTTTAATATTGTAGGAATAATACCAATCTGTGGAATTGTGTAAACTACTTCTCCGATATAGTTTTCCTGTGTTATCGGAATATCAACCCCAGGAATAGAGCACTCATTTGCATCCCCTTTGGTCAATATCGTTTTGTTCTCCAAAACAGCAGGTACTGAAACGGGGTAACACAATCGGTTAAGTTCGGTATTTCCCCTCAATGTCTCCCCTTCCTCAAAAATAGATTCAACCCTGTGAACTATTGTTTTGCCCTCTTTTTCCCCAGGGTCAGCAATAAAAGCTTTGAACACGATGATATCTCCAACCTTTGCGCCATCAAAAGACGTGTTGTTGTCTTTGCCCCACACAACTATCAAATCATTAACATTTAGGACGGGAACCATGCTTCCACTTGCCACAACATAAAACGGGTTTGAATTTGATAAAGCTACTCTTACAAGAACAAAAGCAACTACAAATATAATTGCTATAATGACTATAACCTTGATGTCCTTTTTTTTGCTGTTGTCATTGATCTTTTTTGACAAGTTACAATAATTGGTTTGAAAAAAACCTTACATAAACATTCTGTTTGGGGATTGCCGAATCAAAACCATTAGCTTAACCATCTTTTTGAAATATTTTGTTTTAGTATGCTCTTGCAAAAACAACTATTTTTTCCGATGATTGATTGCAGTAAATGCAATTTTTCAAGTCTCCGTTTGATTTCCCCTCTTGGCCAAATGGTATTACCCTAATATCTGCACCAGTTTCTTCTTTTACTTTTAACTCGCACTCGTCTTTGCCACACCACGCAGCCAAAACAAATCCCTCGGAGTTATCAATCATTTTTTTAAGGTCTTTGTAGTTTGACGCCCTTTTGGTTTTTTCTTTTAAATATTTTTCTGCATTATTAAATAAATCATTTTGAATACTATTGAAAATTTTTTCCATGTTCTCGTTTAATTGTTCCAATGGAATTACTTGTTTATGTTTATTGTCCCTGCGCACTATCTCTATGGTCTTTTTTTCTATGTCTCTCGGGCCGACACTTATTCTAATTGGAACCCCTTTAACTTCCCATTCATTGTACTTCCATCCAGCAGTATATCCATTTCTCTCATCCACAAAAACCCTGTATCCGGATTCCAAAAGATTATCCTTCAATAAGTTTGCACTCTCTTTTACAGCCTTTTCGTTATTATTTTTGTAAATTGGGATTATTATTATTTGAATTGGTGCAATCAATGGGGGCAAAATTAGTCCCTTATCATCACCATGTACCATTATTAGGGCCCCAATCAATCTCCATGATGTGCCCCAAGAGGTTTGCCATGCAAATTCCTCATTGTTTTCTTTATTGAGAAACTTAATATCAAACGGTTTTGAAAAATTTCTTCCAAGATTGTGAGATGTACCTAATTGCAATGCTTTTCCGTCTGGCATCATCCCTTCCAAGGTCGTGGTATATTCTGCACCAACAAATTTTTCCTTGTTGCTCTTAAAACCTGTTATTGTTGGAATTGATAAAACATTTTCAATTAAATTTTTATAGATATCCAAAACCATCATTACCTGATCTTCCGCCTCATTTCTTGATGAATGGACCGTGTGACCTTCTTGCCATAAAAATTCCGAATTCCGAATAAATGGTTTTGTGGATTTTATCTCGGCCCGTAATGCCGTATTCCAAAAGTTAATTTTAAGTGGCAAATCCCTATAACTTGAAATCCATTTAGGGAAAATTGAGTACAGCAACGCTTCTGAAGTCGGCCTTAAGGCCAGTTTTTCATTTAATTTGTTTTCTCCCGAATGCGTTACCCAAAATACCTCCGGGTTAAATCCTTTAAAGTGATCCTCTTCTTTATTGAGGATGCTTTCAGGAATCAGGCATGGTAAAAATCCATTGCTATGGCCGGCGTCTTTTAGTTTTTTATCCAGGAATCCCCTTATTGATTCCCAGATTGCATATCCATATGGTTTTAAAACTATGAATCCTTTTGCGGAAATATAGTCAGCCAATCCTGACTTTTCTACAATTTGGGAAAACCAGTCGCTAAAGTCTTCTTCTTTTTTTACGGTTATTCCTATTTCCTTTTTGTTGTCGCTTATCTTGTCATTCAATTGATGAAGAATAGGAACAAATTTCTATTTATGAAGCTTCTTATGCATTTCTATCGCAAGGGTTCGCCTTTACAATACACTACCCCGCTGATTCGGCTATGAAAATTGGTACAAACGTAGCATTGTACAAAGCCTATTTCCTGTTCAAATACTGGGCAATCGACAGATTCCAATTTCATCCTTTTTAGCATTTTTGGGCTAACACCCTTTAGCTTCAGCTTTCCCTTTTCATCCATCATTCCAGAGCTTTTAAGCTCTTGTTTTGCTCTTTCTGAAATTTTTATTGATTTTTCCACTTGTTTGATTGGAACATCATATTTTGTTTCGGTTGTTTCGGGCGATACACTCATTTTGATTGATTATAATTGAACCTGATTAGTTATAAAAATTTTCATGCTGTTGGTTTTTGTGATCTGCAAACTCCAAAATTTACATAACTTTATTATATATATATCCATTAATATTGTGTTTGAAAACTTATGTTATTTCAAAAAAAGAGACTGAAAAGGTTCTTGGTCTTTTAAATAAGACATGGACAAACGTGTCCATACCAAAAGTTAAAAATATCAAAGTTTTCGAAATTGAAAATAACAAAAGTATTGTTGTGATTGATTCACTATTGGGGGTTTTTATCAACAACGAGTTTATGCTCCCATTTTTGGGAAAAACAGACATTCTTGATAAGTTTCCATCCATAACAGTTGACCCTGGTTCCATAAAGTTTATTTGCAACGGAGCAAAAATATTGCGTCCTGGGATTGTTAAGTTTGAAAGCTTCGCTAAAAATGAAATTGTTGCAGTTAAAGATGAGAGGTTTGCAAAATACCTATCTGTGGGTTTGGCTTTAGATGACAGCAGCGTCGCAGAAAAACTGCAGAAAGGCTATGTTGTCGACAACCTTCACTTTGTAGGGGATAAATTTTGGAACTCCTATAAGGAAATCTCGTTTAGGATATGATTTTTCATCCCTTTTTTTGGCAATTGGTGAAATTTATATATCCGAGTAATTTTTTACAATGACATGTTAACTGGAAAGATGACTGCTGTTTGGTTGATAGTTATAACGATGGTTTCAATTGTAGTGGTTCCACTTATGATAATATATTTTGCGATGCTTTTGCCATATGACCAAGCACATCCAGAGGCACACGCTGGCGAGTTTATATTGGGTTTGATTGCACTTGTTCCTAATATTTCAGCGTTGGATTTTATTAGCGGACCCATGATATAAAATCGAGTCAGTTTCTCCCTAATTTTTTATTTGAAAATCCGGGCCTCCCCCTTCTTGTCAAATTAAGTTTACCTCTTTATCAACTATCATTATATGTTTGTTAAATAACCACGTTTTTAAAGAAACGCTATATATTGACATTAGAATTAAAAGTTCATCCGTCATTTTTTAAAGAGTTCGCCACAAAGACTTGGGTTTCCCCATATGAAATAGTACGCGAATTGATTGAAAATGCTTTTGATGAAGATGCAACAAGAATAATTGTTACTGTCCTCAGTAATGGCAACGTTGTGATTGAAGATGACGCAGGCATGGGTGCCGACTCTATTGACAAATTCTTGGTTTTAGGTTCACCCCATAAAGCTAATGATAACTTGTCACCCAAGTTAAAGAGAATCAGGACTGGAAGATATGGTACTGGACGTCTTTCCTTTTTAACCTCATTTGACAACATGAAAATCAGGACCAAGCTAGATAATTTCCATAAAACTTTGGTTATCAATGGCGACGCATTGGAAAATCTTTTTGCAGGGCATTCACAATTGCAGGAGATAAAAGAGGCACCGTTAAAAAGAAACGGAACAGAGATATTTCTATACAATTCTAAAATCAACATTGATACAATAAAACTATCAAAAGAACTAAAGAAACTCTCTATTTTGAAATACCCCCTTTTTGAAGTTTATGTAAAAAACTCTGAAGTTTTCAGGGAATGGGATTTTGCTGATTCCCAAATTGTTAAATCACCTGATGTTCAAGGCTATAGAATCATTGTGAATATTACTTCAAACCCAAGCATATCTGGCGAGATTGTTATCGCAAAAAGGCCATTAGGTCAGGATGAAAAGGGAATTGCAATAATGGTGGGCAACCATGTGGTTAAAAGAACTACTTTTGGTTTCGATAACAAATTGAGCAAGGTAACAGGCTATGTTAAATGTGATCAATTAACCTCCAGATTTGCAGACAAATCGGCGCTAATTGAAAATGAGGAATACTTTAAGTTCAATCAATCGATGAAAAACTTTATTGTTGAACAGGTGCTTCCCAGTTTGACTGAATATGAGGATGTTCTAATCACACGGGAAGAATCAAAGATTTATAAAGAAATAGACAAAGTAATGGGTCAAGCTGTTTTAGAAATGATTCAAACAGATGAAGAAATCCAAGGTTTTGAGACTGTAGAGGTTGTTGATGGCAATGTTGAATTGTATGATCCTCAATCACCAACAGACTGCCAATATCCTTTTTCTTCTCCAAAAGACAACGAAAATGGCATCAACAAAGAAAACAGACATTCTCAAAATGTGACAAAAACTTCTTCACCTGAGGTAGCTAATGACGTTTCCATAAATTCTGGAAAAGACCAGTCAAAACCGACTTTGCAAAAAGAAAAAAACAAACTCATTGACATCATTGACGATAACAAAAATGAACAAATTTCTGCAAAATCTGAAAATGATTCAGACTCTTCCGAAATTACAAAGTTTCCTTTGCCGGATAACGCAAATGAACAAATTGTTTGGTATGATGCAGGCAATTCCGAAATTAACACAAAATCAATTCAAAATTCACCAGCATCGTCATCCGTTATTTCTCAAAATATGATTTCTGCAGGTGAGTCTTTTAAAAACGGAATTGGTTCATCAGACAACAGTGCTACTACATTTGATTCGCATAATGCTGATGCAGCCGATAACAACAATTACTATCAGTTATCCAACAATAATAATAATAATAATAATAATAATAACAACTCATCCATAATTTTGGGAATTGAAAATTCATTAGTAAAAAAAACAGTGAGAAAGCCCATATTAAAGAAAACCTTTACCTTAAAAAAAATAGGATACAAAGTCATTCCATATGAAGATGAATCCGATTCCAGATACAGCTTTACAAATGAAAATATTGTTTTTGTAAACAAAGCCCACTCCACATATAGAGTTGAATCTGAAAGGGGCGATGAGTTTCTTTTCAGGCACATTACAAACATTGTGGCAGAGGTGGTTGTGGGTTCCAAATACCCAGAAGCAAGGGATATTTTGGAAATTCAAAACAAACTCATCTCTGAAGCTATCAAAATACACGATTGTTTGTTTTTGAAAAAATAGATAATATAGAAACGACTAAATCTAACTCTTTTTTTTTATTTAATAAATGGCTTTTCAATTTATGCCCGGTGCAACAGCAGTTGGTATTACCTATGATAATGGTGTATTATTGGCTTCTGAAAAAAGAGTCTCATATGGTAATTTTGTAGTTAATAAAAATACTAAAAAAACATTTGCTGTTACTGACCACGTAGGTGCTGCATGTGCAGGGATGGTTGCAGATATGCAAGTGCTCGTGCGACAGGTGAGTGCTTTATCCAAAATTAGGCGATTGGAAACTCGAAGAGTTGTGCAACCAAATTCCGTTGCAAAACTAATGTCCGTTATCATGTTCGAAAGAAGATATTTCCCACTGTTAACCCAGGTGATAGTTGGAGGCATTACAACAAACAAACCCGAGATTTATACCTTGGACCCACTTGGGTCTGTTTTACCGGATAGATACGCGGCTGTTGGTACAGGTGCAGAGATGGCCTTGGGTGTAATGGACGCGGACTTTACGGAAACCATGGATGAGGATAAGGCAACTAATCTTGCATTAAGAGCCATTCGATCCTCAATACAGAGGGATTCAGCAAGTGGTGACGGTATCGATATTTTAATCATCAATAAGGACGGAAAAAGAGAGCTTTCTCAAGCAGCATAATTGGATTATTGGATATCACAGTTTAATCCATATCCTAATTTTATTTACTTTATATGCATCTGTTCTATTACCCCTCCCACTAAAAAAGACACAAAAGGACAAAAACAGTTTTTTTGAAATGTTCGATTTTTTTATAAATTAAATTGATGTTAATTGAAGGTTTCTTTAGGCATTATGTTTATTCAATATTCAACAGACTTTTCAATTTCCACCAAAACTTGCTTTCACACACAATACAAAATAAAAAAAAATAAAAATCATTGATGATGTTTGTGGCTTTGGGTGTTGACTTTAAAACCCCATCTGACGACAATCAGAACAAACCTGAGGTCGCAGAATAACTTCAAAGGTTGTGCCTGATATGCAAAGATGAAAAAGGAGACAAGGTCACCATATCTAATACAGTTTTAGTGATGTGTAAAAAGGTAGCAGATCCGCTACTGGTCTTAGGGTATCCACAGTGTTATTTGATGACAAGTTTAACCAAGGTAGGCTCTGCATAGATTATATTTCCATTAACCCAAAAAAATAAAGGTAGATACCATACAGCTTATTTAGGGCTCGTAGCGCAGACCTTTATAAACAAAGGGCGTAAAATGGATAGCGCGGACGCCTCCTAAGCGTCAGGTCGAGGGTTCAAATCCCTCCGGGCCCGCCTCAACAATGAACGCTTTTCTAGGCCAGATGTTTATGTAAATATCGCCAAGTTTAGGCGGAATCAACATGTCAAAAATAGACGCTAAACCTGTTCATTTATTACCCAATGTTGCTTAAAACCACATTCAGATGAAGGATAAAAGCATCGGATTGATATAACAACTACATGGTGCTACAGCATTCCAAAAAGAACACCGACATACCCTTGTCTGTCCTTGATCTGGTAATTGTAAATAACGATGGCTCCCCACGCCAATCAATGCAAAACAGTTTGGACTTGGCTCAACATGTCGAGCGTTGGGGATACAAACGATATTGGTTGGCCGAACACCACAATATTAAAGGCATAGCCAGTACCGCCACCTCGATACTTGTTGGTTTTATAGCCTCATCCACTTCCACCATAAGGGTAGGCTCTGGTGGGGTAATGCTGCCTAACCATGCGCCACTGGTAATAGCAGAGCAGATTGGAACCTTGGAATCCCTGTATCCCGGTAGGATTGACCTTGGGTAGGCCGTGCACCTGGAACAGACAGGATGACTGCCATGGCCCTAAGGCGCAACCTGAACGGCTCGGAAGAAGATTTTCCTAACAGCATAATTGAATTAATGAATTATCTTGGTCCGCCAAACCCCGAAACCCAGGTAAGGGCAACCCCCGGCGAGGGACTAAAAGTTCCCATTTGGTTGCTAGGCTCCAGCACATTTAGCGCCAAGCTGGCCGCAATGCTGGGCCTACCATTTGCTTTCGCAAGCCATTTTGCCCCCGCATATCTGGATACGGCTATAGAGATTTATAGTGAAAGATTCCAGCCCTCTGAAACCCTGAAGAAGCCCTATGCCATGGCTGCTGTCAATGTGGTTGCGGCGGATACAGACAAAGAGGCAAATCATTTGTTTACTTCTTTGCAACTAATTGTGCTAAGAATGATTAGAGAGGACCATACGCCATTGCAACCACCCGTTAACGATATAGACACCTTTTGGAGCAAACAAGAAAAATATGCCGTTGACCAAATGCTCAGGTATTCCTTTGTTGGCGGGCCAACCACTGTCAAGAAGAATGCAGAGTCATTTTTGGGCAAAACCCATGTAGATGAAATCATGGCTGTATCGCACATATACGATCATGCTGCAAGGCTGCGCTCCTATGAGATTCTATCTTCCCTTTGAGAATGTATGGAAACACAACAGCACCAGGGAATTTTAGAACGGTTCAGATATCCAATAAAGGGCGATCAAGAGCCATACAAAACATAATGTTAAGATCTCCAAACTGTATATGGTAATAAAGTTACTACCAGTTAATAGAAGAAAAAATGTCCCCTAATACCACGGATGTTTTTATTAACCAATAAACCAGACCCCATATTTGTCGATACCAAGATAGGATCTAACATCATTGATTTGAAACATTCTCACATTTGGCTTGGGTTTTTTGTTATTTTTCATAGAGGGAATTAGATTCCACCGGCAAAATCATGCAGATCCTACTCTGATTCTATATATCAGCCACATGAATGGTATTGCCCAAAGCATGAAACGCAGCAGAATGAGATATCAATCCTTTGGGATGATTGTGTTCCCAGTCTACTCTTTTTCTCAGGGTTCGTTTAACTCTTGTTATTTCTCTCATGTGAAAATTACTAAAATTACCAAATATGCTAACCCCGTATTCTTCTTAAATATTTAACAATTTCATACGATATGTTTTCAAGATTATAGCATGTGCTATGGGTTTTACCGTCACACATGCTATGATAATAATGTTTTTCAAGGTATAGAAGTAGAGTCACCATAGAAACCCACTGCTACAACTTAAGATCAATACCAAAAACTAAGCTATAAGCGTTTAGTAAAAATGTTATAGCTCATTTTGTCACAGATGATTTGGATTTGGCTCCAAGAGTTTGCTTTACGGATTCAATACTCACCATCTCCGAGAGTATCAAAGTTAAGATACACTTTCCTACGTCATCGTAGATCGACCCAAGAACCGATAGCATTGCTAATCCCACATGCCCTGTCAATTCCGCATGTTTTTTTAGTTCTACCCGTAAGTAATACTATTAAAGATGCAGCAGCAGCCAATCCCTTCTCAAACCCATCAATACCTGAGCAAACATAACATTCAAAAACCATATTTTCGGTTTAGGATTCCAAATCCCCAGAAACCAAAAAAAGGTGCGCGAATAAATTTAAGGCCTTTCTTGATTGATATTTGTGTATGAAGGCATAGAGAAAAGTAGAATGGACTACAAGTGTAAGAAATACTACCAACTGTCTCCTGATTTGACAATATGCAGAATAGTTAACGGCATGTGGCAAGTTGCAGGTGGACATGGACACATAAATCATGAATTGGCAATCAAAGATATGATGCGGTATTATGATGCTGGATTTACCAGTTGGGACCTGGCCGATATTTATGGCCCCGCAGAAGACTTAATCGGTCAGTTAAGGCGTGAATTATCCGCACTAAAAGGAAAAGAAGGACTTGATAGAATGCAGGCATTAACAAAATGGGTGCCACAGCCAGGAAAAATTACACCTTCTTTCGTTAATGAAAACATAGAAAGATCGCTTCGCAGAATGAGTGTTAGTTCGCTGGATTTACTTCAATTTCACTGGTGGGATTATACCAATCCGTATTACATGGATGCCCTCAAATACCTATCCGACCTACGGGATAAAGGAATAATCAAGCACATAGGCATTACAAATTTTGATACCCAACGAATGCAAATCATGGTAGATTCAGGCATACAAACTGTATCAAACCAGGTTCAATATTCGATTATAGATCGCAGACCAGAAGTAAAGATGGCACCATTTTGCTTAAAACACAACATAAGTCTCCTTGCGTATGGGAGCATTTGTGGAGGGCTTTTGTCAGAGCGCTATCTAGGAAGAACACAGGAACCATCTGCTGCAGAGCTAAATACATTAAGCTTGCGAAAATACAAGCGAATGATAGATACATGGGGAGGATGGAATTTGTTCCAAGACCTTTTATCGACTTTAAATGGAATTGCACAAAAGCACAATGTGAGCATTGCAAATGTGGCAACCAAATATATTTTGGACAAGCCAGCAGTAGCAGGCGTTATAATAGGTGTTAGGCTAGGCATATCTGATCACATAAACAATAATGAGCAGGCATTCAACTTTAGATTGGATAAGTCAGACTATGAGGTCATAGATTCTGTATGTACAAGGTCAAATAACTTGTATGAGATAATTGGAGATTGTGGTGATGAGTATAGATGAGCTTTTGCCACATCATCTTATTTTAAAAATATTGTTCAATATCCAATCAGAGAAAAAAAGGATATAAATTATTTGTTTGTCCGCATGACATCCACTTGACCACTGTGAATCCAGTCTTTTAGTTCACTATGCGAGGGCTTTATATCGTGTTTATTTGACAAATGAAGGTGCAGCAACACATAATTGATTTGGTTTAAAAGTGGCTTATTCATTTCATCACCCCTTCGAGATTTTTGTCGTAGTTCTTCAGGCATATTATCCCACCATTCCTGAAAGGTTCTCATTGGAATTTAAGTGGCCTTATTATTTATAAGTATTCTCAATCTGTTTATTGTAAATTAATAAAAAATATAAAAAATTTATAAATATAGTATATTATTGCCTACATTTGCAGTTTATTACATTATTGTATTTCTTCAAATGGTATAGATAGTTAACAAATTCAAGGTAAAAGTAAAAGATGACGCCCCTCACTATTGAAATAACACCAGTTACATAACATTGTAGGCTGTTCTTTGGTTGCCTTTTCGGATTATTCAAACGCTATTGGCAAATCTTTATTGTATAGAAACATCGGGGACTTTACAATAGACCCCAGCAAGTACTTTTAACCATCTGTTTTCCTTAAGTTACCACAGTGCCGATACTGCATTGGCTCAGCCTTTTGCTATATAATGAGAAACTATTGGAGGGGTTCCATCTTTGACAAGTGCTCGGATTTTATCTTCCATAAACTGTATATTTTTGGTAATGCGTTCATGTTGACGCATATGCTCGGTCCATGTTTCAGCTATACGGATTTCTATATAGTGACTAGTATCTAATGGATCCTGAAATATCTCCCAATACGCCAGTCCCTCGCTTTTGAGGGCATGTCCTAATTCACGCATTGCCTTCACAAATTCATGGGTTATGTTAGGATCAATTCTATATTCAA
>JACDHC010000185.1 GCA_013821245.1 Candidatus Nitrosopumilus sp. | reverse complement strand
TATTTTTATTGTTGTCTTTTATTACAGCCACAGTGCTGTTTTACTTGGAGCAAAGGAGTTTTATGGATTCTCTTTTTGAGTCGGTTTCCGCCTTGACCACTACAGGGTTATCCTCTGGAGTAACCTCAATGGATATGGATGTCGTATCGAAGGTTTTTCTTATTGTTAACATGATACTTGGAAGATTTGAAATTATTGCTGTAATCTATATTTTTATTGAAAACAGGAAAATACCTACTCGGGGCTCTGGATATTTAAAGCACCTGCATATACACAACAACAAACACCAGGATAAACCTGCAAAATAGCAAAACTTGAAAAATGAAGAGATAGTTATATTACCTGAAATGCATTATTTAAAATAATTTTTATTTTATGAGGGGCAAACCAAATTGGCCTGAAATAGTACGTTTATTTATCAAAATGGACACTGGAGATTCACAGAAACAAAATGATATATAACATCATAGTAACCGATGACGGTACGGAGGTTTCTGACAGGGCAATTGAAATAGCTTCTGAAATAGCTAAACCCTCCAATGCCCATTTAACACTGCTTCATGTATTGATCCTATTGAGGACCCAGACTCCATGATATTTGGAAACAATATGGAATTGATTGAACAGGCAAGAATGATGAATATAGGACGAACAACTGAGAACGGATGGAATAAAAGAGCAAAAGAGAAAATTGAACAACTAAATGAGCAATGGATAAAATTTGGTTGTGAATGTTTAACTGGACCCGCTGTAGAAAAAATTTTGCAATATGCAGATGCCAAAAAGGCGGATATGATTGTTATGGGCAGCAGTAATAGATTGAGAGGCATATCGAAAATAAAAGCATTGGGCAGTGTTACAAGAAAATTTTCTGAATTGGCAAATTGCCCTGTACTTATAGTTCATTAATAAAATATGTGTATTGCATTATTGTTGTTGTTGTGGTTTTGTTAATTCCCTGCCATTTTCATCTATTATGGATTGTACTGTCCCAAATACTGGAAATCCTTTAAAATAGTCCTCGGTTTTTGTGGGATCAATATTGAGATCAGTAAATTTTCTTACTTTTGTACTTATCTATATTAAGACAAGTGATACAGTGTAATGAAGTTAGTATTGATTATTGCAATCGCTGCATCAATTTGTACATTTATCGCAGGTGTTATGCATATTTCAATGGTCCCTAGCAATAACATCAATTCAACAATACTTTTCTTAGTTGGTGGATTAGCGCAAATATTCTGGGTAGTGCCCACTATTTAAAATTGGGGAAGGGTCTGGGATTACATAGGCATTGCAGGAACATTAGTGTTTATAGCCATATGGGTAATAACCAGATTACCTGACAATCCTATAACTGGAAGGGCCGGCAGAATAGGAGACTCGGCCATCATTATCGAGATCTTCCAAATAGCATTCGTTGTCCTGATGGTAATTCTGATTAATAAAAGGAAATCGCCAAAATCGGAAAAAATAGATGCTAAATAAGAAGGTGATATATTAAAATTCTATTTCACTTTATCTGGGCGTATAGGCAAATTTTGTTAAATAATTAGGTCGCTTCAAACATCATCATTTATCAATAGGCTCGTTGGACCGATGATGTAAGATAGCGCATTTGTGAGCAACTTTGCTGGCAAATCGCTCAATCATTGGGACGTCATCATCTACGACAAGGCACTGCGTTTTGTTTGAAACCCCGTAGCACGATTTAACGGTCATTCCATAGGTGAAAATAATTACAAGATGCCAATGGTCCACAACATGCAATGATGCTATTTGATCTATCTTACCTATGAAATGAAACAACGAGGTTGGCAGCTATTCCAAATGCTTTTCCCCTTTCAAAAAATTCCAACTATCTTTATCTCTTAGAACTATTAAATAATTGAAATGTTTTACTTAATATTTGTTGCAAACAGTAACGTATCCTTGTACTGTAGCCTGCATTTCTTTAGCTTCAATCCCTTGTCTTTAAATTTTAGCATAATTGGATTTGCCATTATGAAACATGAATGCCGATATTTCTAATGATAGTATTCCACAGAAATTATGGAAAATATTCTATCTGGGTCTCAACATAAAACAGATCAAAGTTCCATTTTTCTATCGATTTGAACAAATAGAAATGAAAAGAGATGTTTTATCAAAACTCTGTATTTATATCTATTTATTGGTGAGACTTTGATATATGTGTGTTACAAAGTCTTCTGGTTTTATTATGTTATGGTCATAATAGATTCTATCGTAATTTGATGTTGGTTGTACAGCAATTATTTCTTCCAAAGATTTTCCGTCTTCCATCATTTGACTGACATTCTGGCGCACATCTTTTAGCATATTTGTCAGATCATTAACTTTTGTTTTATTTGATATTTCTGTATGACCAGATATTACTTTGGTTTCATCATCAATTATTGACGATATTGTCTGTAGTGATGAAATCAACCCATCTATGCTACCACCGCTTGATATGTCAATGATTGGATATGATTTGTCAGTAAAGTCATCTCCGACATGGATTACATTATTCTTTGTAAAGTAGACAACAGAGTCGCCATCGGTGTGACCATTATCCACATGAATTATCTTTATCTCATCACCGTTCTGAAAGATGGTCATGTTATCTGAGAAAGTAATGATTGGTAAACCTCTTTCTGACAATGGTGGAACTGTTCGATTAAAGAATTCTGAGAATTGTTCCGTACTAAGACGTTCTCTAACATTATCATGCGATATTATCATTGCGCCTAATTCACCAAAATTTTCATTTCCTCCTGTATGGTCAGAATGCCAATGCGTATTGATTACAAATTTTACAGGTTGATCTGTTATATTTGAAATTGCCTCTTTGATTCTTTCAGTAAGAGGTGCAAATTGATCATCCACCATAAAAACACCATCTTGTCCAACAGAAACAATAATGTTTCCTCCTGAACCTTTAAGCATGTATGTGTTGTTAGATAATTTTGTTGTGTTAATAGTGACATTTTCATCCTGAGCATTTACATCGTCAACAATAACTGTCAAAGTGAATGATAATAATAGTAATCCGATTGCAAAATATGACATAAATAACATTCTCTCTTTGCTACAAAACTTTGAAGGATTTAATTTACTATCCATTTTAATGATATGTTCTGCATTAAATTAAAGGGTTTCCAATATGCCTTATATAATTTGAATAAAATTAATAACATATCAAGTAATCAAGGACAGGATGTCCTTAACCTGTCTAAATCCGCGATCACTTTATTCCTGTTAAACAATCATCGCAGAAAAATTTACTGGTTGGGCCATTTTTGCCTTTTATGGCTTTAGAAGGTGCGGTATACAATGATTACTGTGTGTAGTCAATTAGCATAATCCCTATCTAGTAGTATGATATAGCTTTTTGTAAAAAGTTTATTTGGTATTTTATACAAAAGATAAAATGATTAACACCCATTATTGTGCATCCAAAATAAACCTTTTAAATCAACTTATCAACCTTCCGTATAACCAGGCCAAACCTTATCCTTATATAGATAACGGTAATAAACAGCAACTGTATAGAGTTGGTAATAACTGACTGTTTACATAACTAACTAAATTTGGAAACCTTAAATGTTTTATCTATAAGTTGTTTTAGGAACAATTGGCCACAATTGATCCAATCCGCCATACTGGCTTTCAACAGATATCGATAAAAAATGAAATTTTAAAAAAAATACAAAAACACTAAATTAATCCACATCTTCCTTTAGTTTTTCTTTGTTATATTCAGTATCCATATCTTTGTGGGTATCCTTCATTTTATTGCCCATCGCTTTGGCACCTGATTTCATCTTATCTCCCATTTCCTCTAAACCGCCTTTAGTGTCGTCTGCCGCATTCTCTGTTTTTCTGTTTAGCTCTCTTTCATCATCATCATAACTATCCATATCATAATATTATAATGATAAAATTATTTAAGGATCATATTTATGGGATATATCTATTTGCATCCCAAGTCTCAACGCCTCAAAACACCATTAGGAATTAGCGGCATCTGACCCAGATGATTATCATTGTTACTTAAGACAAGAATGTGGTTGCAGTCCATTCGCTTAACACATTCCTATTTTTTTAATAGCAGTGGTATCATTTTATGGCCGTAGTGCATTACAGTTTTATTTTAGATAAAGATAAAATGTACAAGTCTGTATGCTA
>JACDHC010000033.1 GCA_013821245.1 Candidatus Nitrosopumilus sp. | reverse complement strand
GACGGTTTAAAAAATCTATTATAGCTTCCGCCTCCATTTCCACTGTCACTGTCATTTCCTCCCCTTCTAGGGAATCTTCCTCTTTGATTATTGTCACCTTGATTTGGTGTGATTGATTCTACACCTGATGGTTGTGATTCACTGTTTTCCAATCTATATCAGTAATATGCTATAATACTAATGGATATTTCAACTTTGATGTTCTAAATTTACATTATTGGTTGTTTTTAAAATAAGTTAAAATACTTTTTAGATATATCATGTATGTTGATGCTTTCTACGTCCCTTTTGAATGATCTTGTTGAAGAATTCATTGAGGTAAGGGAGAAAACAATGGATATCTTTACTCCATTGGGCATAGAAGATGCGGTTATTCAATCTAGCACCTTTGGAAGCCCTCCTAATTGGCATATTGCACATGTAACTTGGTTTTTCCATAAAATGCTTGAAAAATACAATAACAATGGAGTTGCTTTTTTTGAAAATAAATTTAACCTGGACTATCTCAACTCTTATTACTATAAATATGGAAAAATACTGACAAAAAGCGAAAGAGGTAAGTACCCTCGACCCACAGTTTCACAATCAATAGAATACAGAAAAGAAATTGAAAAAGGTTTTATAGGCTTTCTAAAATCCCTGGAGAAAAAAGATTTTTCTGATAAATTCGTCTTGGATGTTTTTACGGCAATAAACCATGAACTTCAACATCAGGAACTGATGGTCTATGATTTTCAGCATTATTTTAATAGGTTTTCAGATGAAGGCGACAACTATTGCCCAAATAAATGGGGCAAAAAGATGCCCTTAAAAGAAAAAGTAAACAAGGAAATGGTTAGAATTCCGGGTGGAATATTTGTTGTGGGTTATAACGGAGATGGTTTTTGCTATGATAATGAAATGCCTGAAAATAAAGTATACTTGAATTCCTATGAGATTGATAACTCCCTGGTGACTAACGGGGAGTTTATCGGTTTTATTGAAGATGGTGGATATATTAATTACAAGCATTGGCTAGCTGATGGCTGGGACTTGGTACAGGATGAGAATTGGGCAAGCCCATTATATTGGTATTTTGATAAAAGTAAAAAAAAATGGTTTAAAAAAGACTTTAGGGGAAATAATGAAATAGATCCTGATGAGCCTGTTGTCAATGTAAGTTATTATGAGGCTGACGCTTTCTCAAAATGGGCAAAAAAAAGACTTCCCACCGAAGCTGAGTGGGAGAAAGCCGCTTCATGGAATGAAAAAAGCAGCTCAAAAACCGTATTTCCGTGGGGAAATCATCTTCCTGGCATAGTGCATGCCAATCTTTTAGAATCGTATCAATGGGCCCCAACTGTAGCTGGGACTTATCCTGATGGAAAAAGTCACTATGGGTGCCATCAAATGATAGGGGATGTATGGGAATGGACTTCATCCGAGTATATGCTATATCCTGGATTTAAATCCAAATTTGAAGAATACACTGATAAGTGGGCCATAAATCAAAAGGTATTACGGGGCGGGTGCTTTTCAACATCCAAAAAACAAATAAGGAATAGTTACAGGAACTATTTCAAACCTCATGAGCGAATTCTTTTTGCAGGCTTTAGGTGTGCGAAGGATGACTTCAATTAATACCATAAATATCCCTGCTTTTTAGTTTTGTTGGAGGAGACAAAAGGAAGGTGGATTAGCATGCGTTAAATCCTTTTTACTCTGTATTTTTTGTTTTTATTGGGACATGGAAGTTTACCTTCTTTACTGTCATAATGTTGTTATATCCACCAGAGTAAATTTTTGTTAGCAAATCCAATGTGGTATTTACTCCTGTTTGTTCATGTTATCACCTGCCGGAGTTTTCCATCAATTTTGAAATGTTGGAATTGATAACATTTTGATGTTGGAATTTGTTAATTCCGTCCCCCTCCCCCCTGAGAAGCCGGAGTTTCAGGTGCTGTCGGTTTCGAAATGGGGAATCTGTTTTCCTGATTGTTTGAATTGGGTTTATTTGGTGTGTCTTTTGTGGATATTGGTGATTTTAATCTAATCTAATCTAATCTAATCGTTTAAGGCTTGATCTGATGGGGGGGGGTAGATTCCTTTGGTATTGCGGTATAGAGAGATGTTGAAAAATTTTTGTCCAAAAAAAATCCTGATTGTTGTCTGATTGTTCTGAATGCCATGCCTATGGGCTTTGTTTTCAACATTGCTATTGCTATTGCTATTGCTATTGCTATTGCTATTGCTTTCGATATGGCCCTAATGATAGTCAATTGCCCCAAAAAAGCACGATTATGATCATTGCAAATTAATTATCTATGGCTGCATTTGGTTATTTGTCCTTATTTGCTATAATCTTTCCTTAAAAGTTAGCATAACTTATATTTTGGATTCGCCAACTGCCTCAATATGGCAAAAGGTTCCAGAAGGGGCGGTAGGGTTCGTGATAAATGGAGAGATAAGCAATGGATAATAGTGAATGCTCCACCTGCATTTGAACAAGTTCCACTAAATTATATTCCTATTTCTGACATGAATAACGCTAAAGGGCGAGTTATTGAGAATACCTTGTATGATGTCCTTAAACAGGATCCAACTCAGCATCAAACTAAAATATTTGTTCAGATTGATAAAATTAACTCCGGAATAGCTTCCACAATTTTTAAAGGACATGAATATGCCAAAGAATTTTTAAGAAGCCTCGTAAGACGCGGAAGTTCAATGATAAATTATGTTGATGAATACACTACAGCAGATGGATATGTATTTAGAGTTTCAGCAACCGCTTTTAGTCAAAGGAGAATAAACTCATCTAAACAACATGAAATTCGGAGAATAATGGATAATGTCCTAAAAGAAAGAATACCCCAATTATCCCTAAATGAGTTTATAAAGGAAGTTACTATGGGAAACATGGGTACTAGTTTAATGGATATTTCAAAGAATATAGCCATGATTAGGCATGTTGGTATACGAAAAACCAAACTAATCTCCTCTCCAGTTCAAAAAGAAGGTGATCTTTCAATTCCACCAACTGAAGGTATTGCAGATGATGACGGCGAGTTTTCCGCAACTGAAGGTATTGCAGATGATGACGGCGAGTTTTCCGCAACTGAGGAAGTAGAAGAAGGCATTGGGGAGACTGCCGATACCCCTGCTACTACTAATACCACCACCACAACCAATAACAAAGCTAAAACCGAAAACATTTAATTTTTTTAACTCTTAACTTCTAAATTGTATTCTTCTGTAGAGTTTTCGGTATTAATTCACGCAACAGAGAATGAAAACAAGGTAATAAGCACTATTTTTGACTTTATAGGACAGCCTAAGGAATCGGTCAATGTGGAAACTCTAAAAACAGATGGCCATTGGAAAAACCCTATCCTTAGATATAAAATATCAGTAAATGCGGATGTTGACAAGATCTTCGATAAGATGTATGCCAATCTGGTTGAGTCTTATGGTGAAGATGATGTAAGAAAATATGTTGAAAACAACACCGATAGAAAAAGGGTCATTTATGTGAGATTGGACAAACAGAAATTTTGCCTTGGCAAGGCCATTCTTTACGATAGGGATTCTATTCGATTGGCCTTTAAGAAATCAAGTAAGTTTAGATCAAACTAGAGGGTGAAAAAATTAGTTAAAGTGATAGATCTGAACATAAATCTGTTTTACTCTGAAAAGTTAATTAATTTTTTAAAAACCTTTTTTGGAATAGATGTTTTTGGAATGGCTTTTAATGGTGATTCCTATATTTCGGATAGGCAAAAAAAAGATGTTATTGTTCATAGGAAGAGACATGGCGCTGTTAAAAGTTTTGATATGGGCGAAAGCAACAGTGAACATTTTTTTCTCATTGGCTCGATTTTTAAGGGGAATGCTGATGAAAGTCATTACAATGTGGACATTTTGACCGTTAAAAACCTCAGTAACATAAAATCCATATTGAAAAAATACAACGGTAAAAACATGGGTATAGAGTTTTTGGTGTCTGATATCAAATATAGTGACAATAGGGAAATAGGAAAGTGGTTTTATAACATGAAATGGATTTATGAAATGTGCAAAAAGTATAACTTTCAATTTATTTTATCAAGCGGGGCGAACAAGTATTGCGAATTAATTTCGTTAAAGGTTTTTAATATCCTGCTAAAAGAATCAGATATCGAGAATAAAAAATATTGGAATGATCTCAATGTTTGGTTGGAGAACAAAAAAAGGGGCGGCACTTTCTACGACACTAACTAAAAAAAAATATCGATATGCTTGTGTTTATCTGCAAAACAATGATGGTTCCGTTTACTCTCGTTTTATGAGCGATTTTTATGGGCGGCTTATTGAACTATGCGGTAGTATTGATTTTCACAAATCAAATGCGCGAATCGTAAATGTTGATGCTGTATCCAAAAAATTCTTAATAGTAAAATGCAAACTAGAATATGTTGACAATGTGTTATTATCGATGTATTTTACAAATTATCCTATTATAATTTTACCAATATCTGGAACAATCAAACAATTGAAAAAAAGAATTCAAGAGTTTTTGGTATATGGGGATTTTCTTACGGATAGCTAAGTATAAACATGACCTACTTCCAATACTTTTAAATCGAGAAATAAATGGTGAACAAAACCTTTTCTAATCCTTTGTCTGATGATTCAGAAAACTATTTTATTAATGATTGTGATAATGATATTCCAAACAAAAATGCTACATCTGATAAAAAAAAAATTACGGCTGTGGCGTTGCTTTCCGGTGGGCTTGACAGTCAATTAGCTGTTCGTATGATGAAGGAACAAAACATCGAGGTGGAGGCAGTTGCAATCAAAACACCATTCTGTGACTTTGATTGTGGAAAAGGCTGCGGTCATAAAGTCATGGAGGTGTCTTCAGACCTTGGAATAAAACTAAAAACCGTGTATTTAGGTAAAGAATACCTAACTATGTTGAAAAATCCAAAACATGGCTATGGTTCTGGAATGAATCCGTGTATTGATTGCAGAAAGATGATGTATGATGAGGCAAAAAAACATATGGAAACAATTGGCGCAGACTTTCTGATAACCGGGGAGGTTTTGCACCAGAGGCCTATGAGCCAAAACTCAAATGCATTGTCTGTTATTGAGAAAGAAACTGACATGGAGGGCAAGGTCCTTCGACCCCTCTCTGCTCAGCTTCTGCCCAAAACAGAGCCTGAGAAGAAAGGACTGGTTGACAGATCTCTTTTAGGTTCAATTCAAGGCCGTTCGAGAAAGGGACAGCTTCAATTAGCCAACAAGTTTGATATAGCGGACCCGCCAAACTCTGCAGGCGGTTGTTTATTAACTGACCCTCAATTTGCCGTGAGAATACGCGATCTTATGAAATATTCTGTTTCTGAACCTGGTATTAATGACGTTGAATTGTTAAAACTGGGTCGCCATTTTCGGTTTAATGATTATTCGAAATTGATTGTTGGCAGAAATCACGGTGAAAACGAGATCCTCCTATCTCTTTCGCTAAAATCTGACTTTTTAATCCAGGCAATTGACATACCTGGGCCAGTGGCGATATTGAGGATTAGTGAAAAACCTGATCTGCGCAAACACAGAAAGTTGCTATTATCTTCTATAGGCATAGCTTTGCGTTATTCTGATGTTTTGCCTGAAAAAAACTGTCAAGTGAGAATTACAAATAAGCAAAACAGGACAAATAAAATAGTAACTGCTATGCCTTATAGTATTGCAGACGTGGAACAATATAGAATTTGAAAATTCTGCATAAAATAATGCCAACAAATTTTCGATATTCTTATTAATCTTGCAGAGTAAATTCTTTT
Source organism: Candidatus Nitrosopumilus sp. (assembly GCA_013821245.1). Taxonomy (GTDB): domain Archaea; phylum Thermoproteota; class Nitrososphaeria; order Nitrososphaerales; family Nitrososphaeraceae; genus Nitrosocosmicus. The sequence goes on along the minus strand of JACDHC010000033.1, from coordinate 8,675 downwards.
ATAACTCAAAAAAAATGGTTAACAAAAATGAACAAAAAAAACCAATATATCTAAAAACCTTTACACTTCGTGATGCCAAAGATATTTATGAAATTAGGACTGACATCGAAAAGCACATGATACTTATAATAAGAATAACTCCCCTTGCTCAGAGAGATGTGGATGAGTTAAGGATTGTTGTTGAGGAGCTTTACAAGTGCGTAAATAGTGTTGGGGGTGATATCTCAAGATTGGGTGAAGAACGGATAATTGTAACTCCACCAAGTGTCAAAATATGGCATAAAGGCATTGATGCCAATTCGTAAAATGTTTATGGAAATAAAATTCCGGTTGTGTTTTTATTTTGATTTGATTTTGTTAATCACAATATTTTTGTGGCTTCCTGATTTAATTGGTATTGTGTAGGGATATTGTGTACTTTACTTGAATAACTCGCAAAATTTTGAACCTTGTATCTCTCTCCATGGTTTATCAGGATTCTCCTTAGTTTTGGTTTTAGCCTCGATATGTATGCATTTAGTTGATTGAAGTCTGAATGTGAGTTAAAGGAATAGATTGTTTCTATTTTGCACTCAATGTTATATTTGATGTTGTTTAATGATATTTCTTTTTGTTTGTCGATAACGCTTTTCCCTACTGTTCCATTCATTTGGTTACAAATAAAGATTATCATATTGTTTGGGTTGTGTATTACTTTTTTAAGGTAATCTATTGAGTGTAGGCATTGTAGCATCGAAGACGGTAGCAACATGACGCCCGGATCTAAATCTTTTTTTTCCTCCATTATGTTAATAATATTTAGGTTTTTGGACCTAAAAGGGTTGTATTCCCCCGAAACAATGTTTTGATGGACTTCTTTGTTTAGAAATTCAGTATAACTTTCATGAACGGAATTTACATCTATTATCAGCCTGTCAACATATATTTTACATTTCCCTATTTTTTTTTGCTTTATCAGTTGATCGAGGGTTATTATTATTTCTTGGGAAGTTCCAATTAACTGTGTTGGAATCAATACCGTGCCTTTATCTTTGATGACCAAGTTGATTTTATTTATTAGTTTTTCTGTCGCTTCCTCCCTGGAGGGAAATGTGTCTTCACGCCCACCATTAGTTGCTTCTATTAGCAACGTTTCTACTCTTGGGTAATTCCATGTGGCATTGTCCAAATAACAGCTTTTTCCAAATTTTAAATCGCCTGTGTACACAAAGTTGTGGTCCCCATTACCCAAATGAAAATGAAATGACGATGAGCCTAAAATGTGGCCCGAGTTATATGGTGTAATTTTAATATCCGGTGATAGGTCTGTTACTATGTTATAGTTTAGGTAAATCAAATGGGAAAAAACTTCCTCAATTTCTTTTTCAGAGTAAAGGGCTTTTTCCTTATATTTTTTTATGTATTCCCTATAAAGTAAATACATTAAAAATGATGTTGGCTCAGTGCAGTATACTGGCCCATCGTATCCGTATTTAAACAGTACCGGAACAAACCCAGTATGGTCAAAATGCGCATGGGACAGCACAATGGCGTCTATTTCAGAAGGCTTTATGCCAATAGAATCAAACCTTGGGAACATTAAAAGTGGATCGTTGGTATATGTGTTTAACCCGCAGTCTATCAGTATGTTACTCTCATTTGTGGTTAGAATCATGGAGGCCCTCCCTATTTCTGCAAATCCTCCCAAAGAGATTAGGCTAGCTTCGACATTTGGATCTAATTTTTCCCTGAAAATCGTTTCGCCTATTCTTTTGTAAAACTGGGTTCTGTTTTCTGAATTTTTACATGCTATCTTGTTGATTTCTTTTAACAAGGATATGCTTCTTGGGGTTTTCTTAAAGTTTAGTTTCCAGCCTGTTTGATTTATTAACTTATTTGTTAACTTTTCATCATTTGAAAATATTTCATTTATTTTCCTTACAAATACTGTAGCTTCCCCAAGCGCAGGATCAAACAAAATATCTGTAAAACCTGTTTCTTTTGATAGGTTTTTTTCAACAATACTTGCTACTTCACTTTCCTTTTTTCTTATCGATTCATCCAACCTTAAAACTATTCTTTTTTTTATTAAATTTACTATGTTGGATAAAACTTGGTTATTGTTTAATAGGAATTCTGGCTTGTTGGAATATAGTGCTATTCTTGGACCCTCATATTCTATTTTGGTTAGCGAACACTCTTTTGGGAGATTTTGTAATATGGTGGCCATTATTGACTGTTTTTCTTGATTATTCTGATTTGAGCTATAGGTCCTTGAATGCATTAAAATCACTATTTATTTTCCTTAAAAGCAACAACAAGAATTACAATAACACACAAATCATTTCAATATAAAAACCTATTTGTGCACCTTAATTGGAAATCTTTAACGTATTTATAACTTAAATCAGTTATGTTGATTAGTGATATAATTGGCATATTCTTTTGATAGTATAGTTTATTTTTCATCATTAATAATGTTTATTGCAGCACTGGTGGGTGTATTTGTATACGAGTATTTTTCACCCAAATCTGCGCCTGTTGTTCCAAAGGAGTCTTCTATTGCAGCAGATCTGAATAAAAAAGGCAGTAGGTATAAACAAAACAAAAAACAAACTGATAGATTTGGATAACAGTGAATACCATAGAAAATTAGATGCTTTTGTATTAAATAAATATAAAAAAGAGTCATTTGATAGATTAACCTCAATCCAGGAAAAATCATATCGCGCAATAATCAGAAGACGAAATTCACTTATTGTTGCACCAACTGGTTCTGGAAAAACAGAATCAGTAATAATACCAGTAATTAGTATGATTTCCTATGAAAATGACGGTCAGAACAAAAACATTGGGATCAGGTGTTTGTACATAACGCCTCAACGTTCACTCAATAACGATGTTTTCAGAAGAATCATTAAATATGCCGAATCTGAGAATTTAAGGGTAGACATAAGACATGGTGATACTCCTTATAGTAAACGCAAAAAAATATATGAAAATCCGCCAGATATTTTGATCACCACACCCGAATCCTTGGCTATTATTTTAGTAAATGTGAAAATGATTCCCCTTTTAAAAAGATTGGAATGGGTGATTATTGATGAGGTACATGAACTGTTGCCCTCTAAACGGGGATCACATTTATCATTATGCATAGAGAGGCTTTCCGTTATTTCAAATTCATTTTGCAGAATTGGTATTTCTGCAACAATTGGAAACCTTCGGGAAGCCTCCCGTTTTATATCCGGGAAGCAAGGAAAGTGTGCCATCCTGTTGGATAAGACTCTTAGGAAATATGATGTGGGGATAAAACATATGGATGGCTCCATCAATGATGTTTCCTCATTTATCATAAAATTTATAAAAGAGTACCATCACTCCTCGGCAGTATTATTATTTACAAATACGAGAGATGAATCAGAGTTTATTGGAACTGTATTAAAGAACCAAAACAGCATCCCCATTCATGTCCACCATGGCTCACTGTCCAAGGAAGTCCGTGAGGAAACAGAGAACCTGTTGAGGTCTGGTTTTGTTGGAATAGTGGTTTGTACATCCTCACTAGAATTGGGCTTGGATATAGGCTCAATAGACCTTGTTATCCATTATGGATCCCCTCGACAGGTATCAAAATTAATTCAGCGTATTGGAAGAAGCAGACATACACGCAGATCCTCTGCTAAAGGCATGATTATTACCCATACTTTTGATGATTTTATGGAGTCTGTTGGAATAGTCAATAGGGTAAATAGAGGGTCAATAGAACCCCAAACACTTCATAAGGGGGCTCTGGATGTTTTGGCTCATAATATAGTAGGGGTAACACTGCAAATTAAACAGCCTGTACCGGTAGGTAAGCTGTTTGATCTTTTTAAAATGTCCTATTCGTTCAATTCTATTTCATTTTTGGATTTTCTGGATTGCATTAATTTATTGAAGCTCACCCGGTTATTGAGATTTGATGAAGAAAAACAAACCATAACACGCAGCGGAAAGTCATTTAGATATTATTATGAAAATGTATCAACAATACCGCATGTAGTAAAGTTTGATGTGGTCGATTCTATCAGTAAAAAAAGAATAGGCACACTAGATCAACAATTTGTGGGGGATTACGGTGAGAAGGGCAATGTTTTCGTTTTAAAGGGTTCTCAATGGCGAATACTAACAATTGATGAAGGTAAGCTTCAGGTTCATGTAGAGCCGTTAAGCGGTGCTCCCATTAATGTTCCTTATTGGGTGGGTGAGATGATTCCTGTTGACTATGAAACCGCAAAAATGGTTGGGGTAGCCAGAAACAAGCTGTTTGATGTTAATGAAACGTCCAGGGCAAATTTTTTTCTTTCGCAATTTGATTTGTTGTTTTTGAAAAAATTGTCTAACAAGCTAAAATCTATAAAGATGATCCCAAACACTGAAAACATTGTAATCGAAACTGTCTTAAACCAAAACATTGTAGTTGTTCATAGCACGTTTGGATCAAAGATTAACAATACACTAAGTTCATTGCTATCTACGTTTATTTCCTCAAAAATGGGCTATGTGATTGAAACTCGTTCCGATCCTTACAGAATTTTGCTAAGCTCAAACAACGTAAGGCTAAGGAAAAACCATTTTTTTTCATTATTTGAAGATGAGTTTGATGTGGAGTCTGTATTGATAGCATCGTTTGTTGGTACCTATAACATAAACTGGAAGGTTTGGGGGATAGCCAAAAGGTTTGGCCTTGTATCTAAAGAGGCTGTATATGATAAAAAAATTGCCAGGATGCTATATGATAGGTACTATAAAACATCTATAAGCAAAGAGTCAATCCGTGAGCTGATACATGATAAATATGATGTTGAGAAAACATCCATGATTATTGAAAAGATAAAATCAGGCAAAATAAATATTCACTGGATTGAGACCGATGAATTTTCGGATTTGGCACAGCCTATTTTATCCCACTCAAAGAAATCTGTTTCTGCTCCATTGAGCATGGAAAGCGGGATTCTGGAGTTAATTAAGGAAAGACTAACCAAAACCAAACACAAATTAATTTGTATTAGGTGCGGTAAATGGGAGCGTGTTTTTGAAACCGGAAATCTTCCTGAAAAGATTCAATGCCCGTTCTGCAAGTCTAAATTGATTGCTGCTACCTTTTGGTCAGATGGTGATCTGAAAAATATAATTGAAAGAAAGCTTCGAGGATCCTCTTTGTCAAAGGATGAAGAAAACAAATTCGATAGGGCGTGGAAAATAGCTTCTCTAATAAATAACTTTGGTAAATTGGCGATATTTGTTTTGTCCGGTCACGGAATTGGTGCAGACACTTGTGCAAGAATTTTGCGTAACTACGTCGATGATGGTTCGCTGTTGAAAACTATTTATGAAACTGAAAAACAATATGTGATGACCCGGGGTTTTTGGAATACCTAGAGTTGTCTATCCGGAAAAGAACCCGACTCATTGTTTATGTTTTAATCTTTATCTTAGCTGATTTTTGTTATGCTTGAATAAGGTTTTAAAGTCAATTCTGTTTTGCCTTCCCTGCTTGTAGTAGCGGCTACTGCTTTTATCATTATTCGCTCCCCTATGTTCAAATTCCTTAACTCCCTACTTGTTTCTCTCCATGCTACCAGTCTTATTTCCCCAGTATCGTCTCCAACTATAGTATCAGTTACTGGTATTGTTTCTCCGCTTTTAGTGTTTATATCCATGGTGTTGGGTGATTGTAAAATAATCGCCTCGATAAAAAATGGCCTGTTTGAAACTTCTATGTTTTTTATTTTTGTGTCCAAACTTGATGACAAGGGAATGTTCTTGTCTTCGTTTATTACTTGGATATAGGAGTCCTGGCTTGATATCTCTATTGTATTCCCTAAAATCCTTGTGGGAAAACATTCTATTATATCATCCGGATTTATCTCTATATCAAATAGATTTTTATTTATGTTCACCAGGTAATACTTTTCGTTTTCATCAACTGCAATACAGTTTATTTTATCTTCATTGTTATATTCGTTAAATGAAATAATCCTTAACATATAGCTATCAACGGTTTTTTCGCTATCTATAAAATCGATAGTTGTACCTTCGTCTCCATGAATTTCTATATCCCCATTTCCATAATTAGGATTTCCCTCTTTGGCTTTAACGCCAATTAGTTTTATTTTCTGATTGGTCGTTAATGTTTTGGGTATGTTTTCTTCATTGATATTCCAAATTATGGTTCTAATTTGTCTGCTATTGCTGTCATTAGTTGTTTCAAATTGCAAAGACTTTGAGTGTTCCCCTCTTATGTTTGTGAATTCTGATATTCTTGGATCTGTATTTATTGTTCCTAAAACCACCAGATTTTCTTTTGGACCGGCTAAAGTGTCTATGGTTGTTGTTATTTCTTCAATTGTAGGAATATTGTGTTTTTTTTCTTCAGGTACATGCTCAATGGTTCCGCTGCCGCTCAAATTAATAATTGGTTTACCATCCATTCCCGATTTTACCTGACCTTTTGAGATTTTTACCAGATCCCCTACCGCGATACCTGATTGCTCCGGTATGTTTACAAATTCGTCCCACAGTTTAATTTTTATGCTGGAGTCTTTGTCATAAACTACAATAATTCGATTTTTAGTTTCTTGATTTGAATCTCGTTTTAAAAACGATCGTATCGGATGAATGGATATGACCCTTCCTATTGTGGTAATGTCTCTTGCCCCAACAAAAAGATCTTTTATGCTATTTTCGGGTCTGTTAGTTTTGTCGAATGAAACCCCTAAATCTGCAGCAACCAAAAATAATGCACCTTGGTCAGTTAGATATCCGGCGCCTACTTTTCTTTTCTTCTCCTCTATCATATCTCTTAATTTTTCAAATGTTATCTCTTCTTTTTCCTCAAGTATTGTCTCAATCATTTTATTATAATCTAGTACCAAGTCCTTCTGACCTGTTTTATTTAGCATAAATTAATTTTAAATATTTTCTTTAATTATTAAGGTATAATTCATAATCTGACGTCTTGCTGTCCACTGCATTCTATCCAAATCAAAATATCCAAACACCTTTTACCATCTGCCATATGTGGTCCCTTCAAAGACCGCTGAGTAAATTGGGTGTGTTTTAACTTTTATTTTGCTTTCGCTTTCCTTTATCTAATTTGTAAATGATTTTGCTTAAACTCAGCCTTCGGCTTTTATGCAATATGTAAATTAATGATAATGAAATACCCAAAATTAATAAAACCGATAATGCAAAGACGAATCCGAAATCTTGGTTCCCTGTTTGGTTCCCTGTTTGGTTCCCTGTTTGGTTCAAAGGCAAATCATTTGCTGTTATTTCTATAACTTTTGCATCCTTGCCAAACTCTATTAGCAGTGCCCGATTGGGTATGCCACCAAAAAAGTTATTTGCAGTGCTGTTTTTGGTGGTTATGGCTGTGGTGCTGTATGATCTTGAGTTCTCTTGGTTTCCATTTCCGGGTGTGATCTCCAAAAACTTTGACGGTTTGCCGTCGATCAATACCGTGAAATTGCTGTCCTTGTTTTCAGGGGTTTTGGAGTCCAATATGGCTCTGGGAATTTGGATATCTATGTTTCCGTCTATACTATACGGTAAAATCCTTAACTCCAGTGTTTTATTCCTGTTTGATTTTTCCTCAGTAAAGTTGATGTGCTTTACGTCTCCGCCAATTATGCTAAATTTTATGTTTGCTGTCTTGCCTTTTGATGAAACCGGAAAAATTTTTGGTGCATTTTCTTCCTTAGGGAGGTAATCTTGGTTCCCTGTTTGGTTCAAAGGCAAATCATTTGCTGTTATTTCTATAACTTTTGCATCCTTGCCAAACTCTATTAGCAGTGCCCGATTGGGTATGCCACCAAAAAAGTTATTTGCAGTGCTGTTTTTGGTGGTTATGGCTGTGGTGCTGTATGATCTTGAGTTCTCTTGGTTTCCATTTCCGGGTGTGATCTCCAAAAACTTTGACGGTTTGCCGTCGATCAATACCGTGAAATTGCTGTCCTTGTTTTCAGGGGTTTTGGAGTCCAATATGGCTCTGGGAATTTGGATAACTAGGCTTGAATTATTGAAATTTGATGGGTTTAACATTAGTATTATCGCGTTTTTGTCTTCGTCATATATGACATTATTAAACATGTTAACTTCTGAGGCAAAAAAACTAATTGGAATTGATAAACCATCGGCCTTTAAATAAAAGAAATTGTGCTCTGAATAATTAAATTTGAAACTTGCATGACTTTGGCTTGAATTTTTTTTGGGTTCTTTTGAGGAATTGTTTTCATTAAAACTTGAACTAGGTTGATTTTGTGAGAAAATGTTATTTGAATTGACATTGTTAATAGTAAGCATTATGAGAACAATTAGTATCAATAATAAGTTTTTTGATTGAAAGCAAAATTTTACTATTTTTACCAATTGCTTTATAGAGAAAAGGACAAACATAATAATAGTTCTTTTTATGGCAATTGCACAAAAGCCATATGATTAAATCCTGTCAACAAACCAAAAATGTCAAATTCTTTCCGTTTGGATTTTGGAATCCTTGATAGTTATGCCGTGATTTTGATTTTAGAGGGGTGAAGATAACCATATCCAAAAGTAAAAGAAAGTATGTTTAATTATGATGGTTTATAAACAATAACCAATACTATAATGGGCAATAATAGAATATTATATATATGCGAATAGCTCATATG
>JACDHC010000184.1 GCA_013821245.1 Candidatus Nitrosopumilus sp. | reverse complement strand
CATACCATTCAAAAGAAAGAGAGGCCAGAAAAAAGAGGCAGTGTGCAAAAAGAAATGTCCTTCTGCAAAAAACAAGCGATGGGTCGTAGAGAGAACAAACTCATGGCACAACAGGTTCAGGAAACTATTCACAAGGTATGAAAAGAAGGCAGAGAACTACATTGGTTTGGTTCAGTTATCATGCAGTATCATCATTTCTACAGATATTCCATTTATTGCAATATCATTATTTTCTATGTTACTAAATAATATTTTGAAATATGGATTAAAAGTATTCTTAATTTGGTGCTTAAAATTTTTTATTCTTATGCAGAATGATTGGTGGGCTTTAACTCTATACAATATTTTTTAAAAGTGCAAAACTATATGAATCAAATTGTATATATGCTCAATTTCCTCCCTTTTTATGAAAAAATTGTGGTAAACTAAATAACTTATTGTTATAATCTATAGTGTTCTTTGATCTATAGTAAGGGATGATGGAGTTAAGAAATAACTTCAATACTTCCAAATTTGATGATAAAGACAATTAAAATAATTTTATACAGATAAATAAAATCTAGATTATCATTTTCTAAAAAATTCCCATAATTTGATTCCGGGTTATACTATACATTCATAAAAGGAAATATCAAAAAATTAATTAACTGTTATGGGATTTGCTTAAGACATAATATATTAGTCATCATCCGTTCCCCTTGTGACAGTAATTTCGATATTTATAATCATTTTGATTATTTTATCAAAAGAAAAATAGATAATTGTGTTTTATCTTTACTTCGTTATTTTCCATATTACTCCAGTGTAAGGATAAGGCCATGTTGCAGTATGATTCAAAGATGCATTAGTAGTGGGTAAGGTGTCTCGCAATTCCAGTTTACCGAGGTCTGCAACATATAATGCAGTTCCATTCTTATCAAATGACAATCCTACTGGTGTAAATACTGCAGGGTCTTTAACAGCGAACAAAAAGTCTGAATAGTTGCCGGTCTTTGGATTTAGCATTACAACTTTATGTCCCACAACTCCTTTATCGATTGTTTCGAAAGTATGGGTTATTGGGGTAAATGTTCCAGATGCACCTATAAAAGCCATACCCTGGTTTCCAAATTCAGAGCTGTTGGAAATGGCAACCTGCGTTAAAGAAGGACCAACTCTTAATTCAGCCAATGGCTTTACGACTTCTGGATGGTTTTGCATTAAGAATTTTAATGGTTCTTTAGCACTAGGTGATTTAAATTTAGGATCAGTTACTGGCTCTGCGTTTCCAGCAAAGTCAGGCCAGCCATAAAATTTACCCAAATTACTAGCATTGCTTATGTCTATGTTATATACCTTATCTGGATCGTTAGCTATTTGCCTGCTTCCCCGTTCATCTGCACCATTATTTGAAATAACAAGATTACCATCATTGGTAAATGCTATCCCATATGGGTTTCTTAGACCCTCTGCAACAAGCTTAAGATCGCTGCCATCTGGTTTTGCACTCAAGATACACCCATTGCATTTAACATCACCTTTAATTTCCTGGCCTTCCATTGTAGGTGTTCCAAAGGGAACAAATCCACCCGTATTAGCAAAATCGTTTTCTGAAGAAGTAAATGGATTTGTTGTGTTAAAGCTTTGACCTGTTAAAGATATATTCATTCCAGGGACATCGTGTATTTGTGGAGTATATTTTGGCCATTGTAAACCAAAAATATTATCTTCTCCAACAACACCACTATTTGTAGCAGTACCTTGAGATAGGTATAATCTGCCATCTGGGCCAAACGCTATTTGATTATTCTGATGATCGCCACTACTTGGCAATCCTATAATAATGTCTTTTATAATGCCGCTTTCAGGATTCAATGTTGAAATAACTCCTTTATGTGATACGTATATCTTCCCTTCGTGGAATTCTAAATCTGTTATTGGACCATAAAGGAATCTATCAGCAACAATAGATGTATTGCCTTTTTGATCTACCTTTATTATAGTGGGTGTGGCAAAAAACCATTCTGCGAATCCTGATTGGGCTATATACATATTCCCTTTATCATCAAACGTTACACTGGTTGGGAGTGTAAGGTTCCAAAGCAGTGGTTCCATTTTATATCCTGATGTTAAGTTAAAATTTCCTACAGTAGGTTTGGCCCCCGAGTTTATAACTTTGAGATCTGGTGGTTTTTCTGAAGCAAATATCTGTTGTTGTTGATTATTTATAATAGCACCTGAAAAGAAACTTGAGAAAAGTATTATTGCAATGGTGATTGTTATGAGCGATGATAGTTTTGATTTATAGTTATTAAATTTTTTATGTTTATAATTTTGATTATGATTATTCCGTAGATTCAACTGTAAAAATATTATAGAACATAATATTAAAGAAGTAAGTAAATAATTTCTACTAGAAACTTGTACTATATTTTTGGATCGATATGTAGTACAACAATGTTGTACAATAAAGTATATTTAATATTTATATAGCCATCACTAAATCTCAAAATAAAATAATGATATGGTAGTTTTAGGAAATTATTAAATATAATTTAATAAAAGTTTAAAATTCAAAAAAGTAACTAAAATAATCAGAAATGTCTTTAATTTAATGACATAAAATCTAAAATTTATTTTATTAGTTATGGATAAATAGAAACGATTCGGCAAAAATATTGGAGATTTACCTTTTGTTTACAAAATTTCCCATATTATTTAAAATTATACAAATGGGCAAATTAACAAATCTTTCAACATTCAAAAATATCATCTGCAAGAAATACTTTATTTTTTTCTTCATGATCTTCGACATTATAATCATAAATCATTATAAAAAAATCAAAAGGTATACCATTTTTATCATCAACATATTTAATATCTCCGGGATTTTTGGATAGTTTATGGAGAATTAGTCTATCAAAGACATTAAATGCAAAACCGAGCATTTCATCTCTAGAATTAAATTCTTTTATTTCGGTCTTTGTTTCATCAGATGCCCAACTAAATTTTACTTTCACTTTCTAGTATTTTTTGTTGGAATATTAGATAAATTTTATGAATATACAATATTTTTTAATAATATCTGAAGTGGATTTAAATACTATTTTTAAATTCATATAAAAACAAAATGGTTATCCATATTAAAAGAAAATGAGCGATAAGGTTTTAAAAATATTTGGTAATTTTAATTACAATTTATTGTCTTTTTATTCATTTACTATTTGACCCCTAATTGCACCTAGAGGGTTTTGCTCTGTATGAACATTAACATATGATGATCCATTATTCATAAAACCTATTAAATCACCTACTTGTTTTCCGGCTAAAGGTCCCTCAAGATTATCATTTGTAATAGTTCCATTAATTGATAAAGAATTATTATCTTCGCTTGATGGAGAAGGTGATAAGAATAATGTAACTATAACTTGACCGTTTAGACCTTTTGTACCGTTATGGATGTGGGCAGCAGTTATTCCTTCTAAATCTTCAACGTTAACTGAGAATGATGTATTATTAGATTGCGAATCAACTTGGAAATTTGCTTTTCCTGTTGATATTATGTTAGTAGGTGGAGCCTCTTGATTTCCAGTTAAATTGGCATTGAATGGGTGGGTTCCTTGTTTTTGTGCGGTTATTGTGGACACAAATGAGTTATTTGTAAGTAAAAAAATATTCCCTATGGCAAGTAGACCAAACAATAGTGTTACATTAACAAAATCTATATTCCTTTTATCTATTTTAATAGACATCAAATACTATAGGCTAAATATATTTAAGAATATTTGGAATGATTAATGGATTGTTTTGTTGTACATTTTTGTTGTACATTTTTGTTGTACATTATTCTCTAAAATCTCAAAGTAATAATTATTAATGCAAAAATAAAGATATCCACTATAATTATTAATACAGAAATTCATTAGGATTTTATTCCATATAATACCCATAATCTAAATTCTCTGTATATATTTAGAGTCTATCCCAGAATTCGATAGAATTATAGCTTGTTATGATCACCGCTAAAGTGTGACCTGTATCCAGCAGAAGTGGAAGGATAAAAAGGACAATCATACCATACTCAATATTCCAGATGAACTATGGGATGAAATTAGAAATATTTTGCCCAGGGAGAAACCGCCTAAAACAATAGACCGGCCAAATGTACCTTTCAGAAAAGTACTTGATGGTGTGTCCTCTATATCCTAAGAACCGGATGTCAG